>DCDC01000162.1 GCA_002316225.1 Firmicutes bacterium UBA1065
GTCGTTTTATTATATAGTAAAAATCTTTTACTAATATAATCCTATTTATTTAACATCTTCCTGTTAACGCAGTTCTTCGGTGCACTAACACTCTGATGGTATAACGGTCATACCAGTTCCTTATTGCTTCAGTCGATTTATACAACGTATTCCTGTTTGCACAATAATCTGCTTTTAATGTTCTGATTCTGATGTGGTATAACGGTCATACCAGTTCCTCATGGCTTCATTTGATTTATACAACGTATTCCTGTTTACACGATGACTTCTTCTTTAAATGATATATTTTTGATGTGGTTCAACGGTCATACCAGTTTGTTATTCTGCAAATTTCTTAATAAACATTTTCCTGTAAAAACAGCGCTTTGTAATTCCTCTAATAAGGCTTTGATTCTTAAGTGGTATAACGGTCATACCAGTTCTTGCTGCTTAAATACTCTGTTTTATTCCCGCTGATATGTATGTTAATTTTTTGTTTATGTTTTGTCTGTCCACTTAATCTTAAGCGGTATATTCCTAGTCAAAATTGCAGCTTGCATTCTTTTTTGACTGTTTTACCTGGCTTATGATCTCTTGCAGCATCCTGACGGATGAACCTTGCAAAACATTTTTGTATTCGATTATTTTTTTTGGCAATAAATTAAAGAATTCAGGGTTTGCTTCCAGGGCATATTTTGAAACAATTAAGACATCCACCTTCTCGGCCAGCTCTTTAACCTTGTCCAAATCTTCCGTATCCGTCTGCAGGATAGAGCCCTGAACCACCCCCAAATCGGTTAACATCTGTTCTAAAGCTGCTGTTCCCATGTCAGTCAAACATACTATTCCAACATTTGTGTCTTTGGGAAGCTCCATAATTTCATTCAGCACCTTCAAAAAGGGGCTGAAATTCAATGCATACAAGTTGCTGTGCTTTTTTAAAGCTTTTTTCAGCTGCGGATAATGGGCAAAGGTAGTCATTATCAAATCATAGTCGCCAATTTCGTTTTCATCCAAATCATCCAGGAGGCAACCGTCCACATCTATGTCTAATTTTTCGGTTATATCGCATATATAGTGTTTTAAGGCAATATCATTGCATTCAACGAATAAGCCTTTAACCCTCATGTTTTCTTTTTCTTTCAGGTAAACTATTTCAGCCATGGCTAAGAACTCCCTGCTTGTAAACCCAAGCAAGTTAGCTGCTTCCATGGCTTCTTTAATAGTATTCATCAATTTTTCCATATCATTTTTCTGGGGTACTTCTATATCTTTGTTGACATAAGTGCCCAACGACTGCTTGGTAACAATCAGTCCTTCGTTTTCCAGTTCCTTATATGCCTTTAAAACAGTATGCCTGTTTACATTCAGCATGGAAGCCAATTCCCTGACACTTGGCAACCTGGAATCCTGTTCTAATTCACCGTTTATAATCTGGTATTTTATTTGTGCTATAATCTGTTCGCTGATTTGTAGATTACTTTCTTTATTTATAATAAAATTCATTTTTCCCTCGAAACAAATTTTATTTCCGTTCTAGCTATGTAATTTTGCACTTTTGCTTCTCTGTATTCGGATTAAATACTGTCTGGTCTCTATATACCAAAAGTATAGCACAAGGTGGCCTATTTAACAATACCTAATTTTTACCTAATTTTTGCAAAACCCGTTTTCGTTGATTTTATGCGAAAATTCGACTCTTATTACATTGATATTAATTTCACTTTTTGTCAAATCTCTATCGGTCTATTACAGTATACCAAATAATTAAATTCTTAGCAATAGACAAAATAAATAATATTATTTTAATAAATTATTATAAAAAATTAACAAAAGGAAGAACCCCACCCTGGAACCCAATCATTAAAAAATAAAAATCCCGGGACCCTGCATGTCAGTAATGACGGGTAACGGATCCCGGGAAGGGGCTGTCCTTTTAAAAGAGTCCTAAAGCTTTCCAATATACAGCTTCAAATAAAACTATAATAAAAACTACCACAGTTAAAGGGATACCTAAACGCGTTACTTCCTTCTGGCTGTACATGCCGTTTTCTTCCCCCATGCCCACAAGAACGTCCAGATGGTGGAAGGGTAAAATATAGTGGACTCCAATGGAAGAATACACAAACAAGGTTGTAACCACAGGATTTATATTCATGGATTCCGTAAATATCAGCAAGGCAGGTACCGCTATTCCCATGACTGCTATTACGCTTCCCAATACCATATGTATTCCCATCGATATGACCGCAATTATAATTGCTAAAGCGAAGGGGTTTGATGGAACCGATGAAGGAAGAATGGTTTGTGCAACCCAGTCATTCATGCCGGTTACGCCTCCAACCTTGCCAATAGCCGTGGCTGCAGTCACAAACATTAAAACATTCAAGGGAATATCTGCCCACTGCTTTGGCTCCAGTACTTCTCCCAGGACGGGAAAACTCATGAGCATTGCAATAAATAATGTAATCCAGCCGATATCAATCCCATGGACGGAATCGGTCAACCATAAGGTTATTGCCGCCCCAAGCCATATTAAGGTTCTTTTTTCTTTATTTGTAAGAGGCCCCAGCAAACGCAGCTTTTCTTTAATTTCTTCTTTGTTTATTTTTATTTCCTTTGACGGTTTGAATAAAATTAATATTAAAAAACAAGTTATGATGCTTACCACCAGAGCCGGAGGTCCCATGTATATGAGCCACTGCATCCAGCTTATCTCCCTGCCTGAAGCTGATACTGCCATGGAATTAATTAAACTGTCTCCCGTCAAAAATATCATTGAAACGGGAACAGCAGCCGCAAAAACGGAAAAGCCGATCTTGGCCGCATCCACTTTCGGTATGTTTGCGCTCCCGATTACCACCGACATGACTGACATAATTATAAAGGCCCTGGGCCAGGGATGGGGTATCAATAAGCTCAATATAAAGGTCAAGGCAAAAATAGAAATGATTATGCTCTTATATGTATTAACAAATCTTATTATGAAATTATAAGCTATTCTTTCTCCCAGGCCGGAGCTTTTCACGGCAGAAGCCATTAAATACGCCCCTATAACAAGGTACATGGTAGATCCCAGCCAGGATGAAAAAACCACGGTTGGTTCGGCTACCTTAAATATTACCAACAAGGCCAAATAAAGACCTGATGAATAACCTGACTGAACCGTTTGAAATGCCCAGAAGAGAACCGTCATCACCGTCAACGCAAGGCATATTTTACCCTTGTCCGATAAGCCGCTAAGTGGAAGCAGATAAATTGTTACTGCAACCATAATACCTGTAATTAAACCAACTAACCTTTTGTTTTTCATAAAATGATCCTTTCCCGATTATTTTGCCTTGTCAGTCATGCTTAATTGCTTCCTTCAATACTCTTTCAATTCTGTCTACACTGGGAACACCTTCATGGAGCTTAACCCCGTCCACATAAAAGGTGGGTACATAGTAATAATCGTGGGCATTGGCTGCCTTCACGTCCTTGTTTTCATCTATGTATTCTATTTCTATTTTTGAATATTCAGGATTTCCGGCCATCAAATCATCCAGGATCCTGAAAGCCCTCCTGCAGTGGGGACAGTTTTCCATGTAAAACACTTTTACCTTTTTCATTTATCCTCCCAGCAAAGATTGTTTTTTATTGATTATTTCATCAATTCGCATTTCATATTCTTCAAGGCTTTTAAAATTCCGTATAGTCTCATGCTTGTTTTCGCCTGTTATAATTTTGCTTGAAGCGCCCAGGCCGCATCCCAGTATGGTTTCCAATTCTTCAGTCATGACCATGTTGTAGATGCATTCCCTGCCATCCTTTGTATACCCGATGTTTTCGGAGTTGCCCTTAATGTTTTTTTGCCTGTACATGTAGTAGGGTTTATAGCCCTTTCCTTGACAAAGCTCATCTATTGCTGCATGCATCTTCTTAATCAGGTCATAATCTTTATAAAACTCGGAACTTTCCCTGGTGAGCTCGGAAAGTTTTTTGTAAGCCAGGGTATGGACCGTAATATTTTCGGGATTTAATCCTCCAATAATCTCCATTGTCCTTCTTACATCCGATTCATCTTCGCCCGGCAGACCTAAAATAATATCCATGTTTATTGTCGTAAAGCCCGCTTCCCTGGCCATATAATATGCATCCACGATTTCAGAGCTTAGGTGTTTTCTCCCGATTGCTCTCAAGGTATCGTCATTCATAGTCTGGGGGTTAATGGATATCCTGTCAACCTTATTCCTTTTCAGGCAAAGAAGTTTTTCCTTGTTCAAGGTGTCAGGCCTTCCGGCTTCAAAGGTAATTTCCCTTACTTGAGATAAATCATAATGCTTTATGATAGGCTCAAAGAGCTTGTTAATTTGGTCTTCATTCAAAACGGAAGGGGTTCCCCCTCCAACATAAATCGTATTTAAATTAAGTTTTTTCTTTTTGGCAAGTTCGATGGTTTTTTCAATTTCAAAGGATAGGGTATCCAAATATGAATTGATTTTCTTTTGGGGACAATTTACATATGAGGTAAAGGAGCAATAGATGCACTTTGAAGGACAGAAGGGAATGTCTATGTATAAATTGTAATTGGATTTGTTTATTTTCTCGTCAATATATTTTTCCTCTATGCTAAGGATGTCCCATAGAAGCTTTATTTTTTCTTCTTTTACTTCATATGTGTCTCTAAGAATCCGGTTTATTTCTTCCCCGGACTTGTTTTCTCTCTTTGCTATGATTAATATTTTGACCACCCTGACTCCGGTCAGGATTCCGTAATCGGGTTCAACCTTGTAGTATGATTTCAAAACATGGTGGATTGTTTTTATAACCAAGGTTTTTTTTAGTTTTTTATCACCGTATTTCTCCAAAATAATATCATCAGCTTTGAAACATGCTTCGGACAAGAGTTCACGGTCCTTGTAAAGCTGTGCCCTTGCCCTTATGATTTCTCCTTCTTCAAGGCATGACACAAGAGACAGGCCCCTTCCTTCAAAGGAGCCGTAGCTTATTTCAATATCCGCGTTTAAATCAAAGACCCTGAGGGCATTTTGAACTTCGTATTCAAAGTCATGGCCCGATAAATAAAACTTAAACATAGTACCTGCCTGTATCTTTATGCCTCTTTTACGAATGGATTGTGAAGTTTTTCGTTCTTTATTGTCGATGGGGACATATGGCCCGGATAAATGACGGTATCCTCATCATATTTAAATATTTTTTCCTTGATTGATCTTATGATTTCTTCATAAGACCCTCCCGGAAAATCGGTTCTCCCTATGGAGCCCCTGAACAGTGTATCCCCCGTCATCATAATGTTGCCAACCTTGATGCAGATACCCCCCTGGGTATGACCGGGAGTATGGATTATTTCAAGCTTTAAATCGCCTAAATTTACTATATCTCCATCCTTTAGCAAAACATCTGCTGTTATTGAAATATCCTTTCTGAACATTGACTTTGTAAAATTCAGCCTGCTGTCACTAAGAGCATTTGCATCATTATCGTGAATACAGACTTTTAACCCGTATTTGTTTACAAGGTCTTCCACGGCTCCGATATGGTCTCCGTGACAATGGGTCAAGATAATCATTTTGGGAACTATACCTAATTCCTTAATTTTATTGTCTATTTTATTAAAATCAGCCCCGGGATCTATTATGGCTCCTTCTTTAGTCTCTTCACTTGCCACTATATAACAGTTGGCTCCGTAGATCCCTACTTCCATTGCTTCAAATATCATTGCTTCCTCCTAAAATACCCTTTTGCTGTCAAGCAGTATTGTTACGGGACCGTCGTTTACCAGGTCCACCTTCATTTCTGCTCCGAATTCCCCTGTCTCTGTTATAATATTTTTCTCCCTCATGGAGGCAATAAATCTTTCATACATGGGTATTGCCTTTTCCGGTCTTGCCGCTTGGGTAAAGCTTGGTCTCCTGCCCTTTCGGGCATCTCCAAGCAAGGTGAACTGGGAAATAACCAATAAACTTCCTCCAATATCCAGGAGGCTCTTGTTCATTTTCCCGTTTTCATCTTCAAATATTCTAAGGTTTGGAACCTTGTCGCACATGTATTCCAAATCCTTGTCATCATCATTCTCTTCCACCCCCAGCAAGAGTAAAATTCCCTGGCCTATTTCCCCGATTATTTTCCCGTCAACTTTTACGCTTGCCCTTATTACTCGCTGTACTACCGCTCTCATTATCATCCTCACAAGAATGTTATTGTTAGTTTTTATAAAAAAGAGTTGTAGGATCCTTCGCTTCGCTCAGGATGACAAGGGTGTCATTCTGAGGGCTTTGCCCGAAGAATC
>DCDC01000161.1 GCA_002316225.1 Firmicutes bacterium UBA1065
TGCGCTCAGGATGACAACTATGAATTAATGACAGCTCATTATAGGGCTGTCATTTTAGTAAGTTCCTTATTTTTAAGGCCAGGGACACCTGCTCGATAAACTTAAAGTTGTCGTTCTCAAGGTTTAAGAGTCTCTTGGCTTTTGAAATCCTGTATCTTACCGTATTTTCATGCTGGTTTATAACCGCTGCCGCTTTCTTAAAATCCCCGTCACAATTCAAATAAGCCTCTATGGTGTTTATCAATTCATACTTGTCGCTGCTTCCTTCTGCCCCTATCAAGGAATCTATAATATCCGTGTAAAAATCCTTTAAAACCTTTGAATTCTTCAAGGGGTGCAAAATCTTATATACATTGGCATCTTTATAATACACTTTTTCACTGTCCAATATTTGTGATACTTCATGAGCCAAAACGGCTTGTTTCAAACAATCATTAAAGTATTCCACCTCGGTGAAAACATTGCTTATGCCCACATGGTGGCCGGGAACGAAGTTGCTGAAAACAGGGAGGATTTGGCTGTAATACATATCCAGGGAAGAAATCTTATCAAAGGTTACCAGCAGGAAAATCCCGTTTTTATATATAACCGGCTCTATATCCCTGATGTTTTTTATATTTGATATAAGTATTTGTTTTCTTGTAGTGTCAAAATTGTCAAGCTTAATATAAAATGCCGCATAATAAGCTTTAAAGTTTTTTATGATTTCATTGGCAACGGAGATGACCAAGTCCTTGCTTGCTTCATATTCCAGGATTTTTTCAAGTTTCATTTCGAAAATTGTTTCTGATTTGTCCGCAAGGATCAATTCCATGGTAGTTTTGATAATATCCGCATAGGGTGTATCAGGATCGATGAAAATAACAGGAAAATTATTTGCGTTGCACAGGTCAACTGCCTTTTGAGGAAGCCTTGTTATATATTCAGTTATGACAAAGGTTCCGGCACATTCGCACTCTATATAGGTTTTTAAAACATCGTAAAGCTCTTCCTCGTCATCTTTTATAATATAAAAACTGTTGATGAAAAGGTCACCTTTTTTAACCAAACCGCAAAGGGTCTCTTCCCTTATATTTTCAGGCATTGGACAATCAGCAAAATTGATTCTTCCTATCTCATTACTCAATCCGCTTTTGCCCGCAACGACTTCCGCATCCTTAAATAAGTCAACCGTAAGCAAGTCTCGTATGGTTACTGGCATATTGAACCCCCTAAGTCATATATATTATCAAGTCATATAATGTTATAATGCCTTATTTTACTACATCCTCTTTAAAATTTCCAGAGAATTTAGAAATAATACAAAAAAATAAATAAAATTTTATAAAAATTACAAAGACAAAAATTAAATTATCATATAAAATATGAAAAATATTATTTCGACATAAGGTGCCAATGGTGAAATTTATTGAAATTGCACAATACTGTCCTTATGTTAAAAACTTTATTTTGAATCTGTCTATCTCTTGCACTACATTCCCTTTAGTCGGCCCATTAGTATTACAATGTATAAAAATACATCAAATTCAAAAATGTACATTTTTGTGTTAGCCGAAGGAATAATTCAAATTAAAGAAGTTCTTCGGTTTGACCTGAATAAAAAAATAAATTTATAATTGGAGGAAGTATGAAAAAGAAAGTAGCTTTAATTCTGGTATTATTAATGATTTTGGCCGCTGTGACGGCATGCGGCAGTAAAGATACACCTGCCCAGCAGCCTGATGCGTCAGGTCAAATGGATGTATTGTACTATGCATATAACTCGATTCCGGTTCTTAATTGGGATCCAAGCATTGAATTTTCAAACGGTATCATTGTAATGAACAATATTTATGAACAGCTATTGAGATTCAATGCTGCAACCAAGGAATATGAAAAAGTTCTGGCTACCGATTACAGCAAGAGCGAAGACGGTCTTGTGTGGACCTTTAAACTGAGAGAAGGTGTTAAATTCCACGACGGGACTCCCTTCAATGCGGAGGCTGTAAAGTATTCGATTGAAAGAACCAGAGAAATCGGACAAGGTGCAGCCTTCATCTGGGATGCGGTTGAAGAAATAAAAATTCTTGATGACTATACGGTTGAATTTGTTTTAAGCTACCCGGCTCCTCTTGACATAATAGCAAGCTGTCCCTATGCAGCCTTTATGATGTCCCCGTCCCTGGAAGACCAGCCTGATGACTGGTTTGAACAAGGGAATGCCAACGGTACCGGCCCCTATAAGCTTCAACAGACGACCATGGGGGATGAAGTTATCCTTACCCGCAATGAAGACTACTGGGGAGGCTGGGGAGATAAATATTTTGAAAAGGTAATAATTAAGAAAGTAACCGAGACATCTTCCAGAAGACAGATGATTGAAACAGGAGAAGCTGATATTACAACCGAACTTCCGGCAGAAGACATAGAAGCCTTAAAATCTTCCGGAAACGTTGTAGTTGAGGTTGTACCCTCCTTTACCAACCTGATGGCATTTTTCAATACCCAGAAGGCACCCCTCAATGATGTAAGGGTAAGAAAGGCCCTTTCATATGCTATGCCCTATGATGATGTTGTTGAACATGCCATGGGCGGATACGCTAAACAGTCCATCGGGGCAATTCCTGAAGGAATGTGGGGTCATTCCAAGGACTTGTACCAATACAAGCATGATTTGGATAAGGCTAAGGAGCTCCTGAATGAAGCCGGAATAAAAGAAGGAGAACTTAAGCTTCTTTTGACTTACATGTCCGGTGACGAGGCTGAAAAGAAAATGGCTGAGTTATACAAGGCAGAATTGTCAAAAATCGGTGTAGAGCTTGAAATCAGGGCAATGCCCTGGGAGAGCCAGTGGGATATGGCTATGGGGACGGATCCCTCATCCCAGCAGGACATCTTTGTGATGTATTGGTGGAATGACCTGGCAACTCCTTATTCATACCTATATTCCCTCTTCCATACCGAAGATTCAACCCTATTTAATTTATCATACTATAAGAATCCAGAATATGATGCTTTGATTGACGGTGCCCATGAAAACTCAGCCGTTGATATAGAAGAAGCAGAAAGAGGTTTTATAGCTGCCCAGGAAATCCTCTTAGAGGATGCTCCCGCCATCTTCATATATGACAAGAATACTGTATGGATTAAGTCTCCTTCCCTTAAGGGCCATGTAGACAATCCTTCTTATCCCTATGTTGTATTCTTCAATAAATTGTACAGAGAATGATGATTATATCTTGATTGAATCCGGGAAAGCAGCAATGCTTTCCCTAAGATTTGGAGGTAGCTGAATTTGAAAAAATATATTTTCAAGCGTATATTATTAGGCTTGCTGGTTTTAGCAGGGGTAGTCACGATAACCTTTTTCCTTACAAGGGTCTTGCCATCCAATCCTGCAGCCCAGTGGGTGGGTCCAAGAGCAACCCCTGAGCAGATTGCGGCAGCCATCAAAACCCTTGGCCTTGATAAACCCCTCATAGTCCAGTATAAAACCTATGTTCTAAACCTGCTCAAGGGAGATTTGGGAGTGTCCTTAAGGTCAAAACAACCGGTTCTAACCGAGCTCAAGACCTATGTGCCACCTACCCTGGAATTGGTTTTGATATCAACGGTATTTGCCGTAATTATAGGGATACCCTTAGGGCTTTACTCTGCCAAGAAAAAAGACAAGCTTTTGGACCACTTTTGCAGGTTCTTTTCCGTAGGGGCGGTTTCCTTGCCTACCTTTTGGGTGGCTCTGTTTTTACAGCTCATCTTTTACAGGTGGCTTCAACTCCTGCCCCTTGGCGGACAATTGGACGCAAAACTCAAGCTCATGTATGAAGTTCCCAAAATTACCGGCATGCTTACCTTTGATACCTTGATTACCGGTAATATGACTTTGTTTGTCGATGCCTTGAAGCATATAATCCTTCCCGGAATCACCATATCCCTGTACCCCATAGGACTGGTGGCAAGAATGACCCGGTCGGCCCTTCTGGAAATATTGGGGGAGGACTACATAAAGGCTGCAAAATCTTACGGCTTAAAGGATAACTTAATCCTGTGGAAGTATGCCTTGAAAAACTCCCTGGGAACAACGGCTACGGTCTTGGCCTTGTCCGTTGGCTACACCCTGGTCGATACATTTTTGGTGGAAGCAATATTCAACTGGCCGGGTGTTGGAAATTATATTTCCACTGCGGTTATGTCTATGGATTATCCCGCAATAATCGGGGTTACCCTGCTGTCGGCATCTTCCTATGTAATACTGAACTTAATTGCCGATATTATCATTGCGGTTGACCCGAGAGTAAGGACCTAGGAGGTAGTATGAACACTTATAACAGTTGGAAAAAAATAAAATCAAAATATGCCCAGCTTAGACTGAATATATATTTGCTGAAGAAGAACACCCTGACCAAATGGGCCTTGTACGGAGTTGTTCTCCTCACCTTAATAGCACTTATAGTACCCATAATCCTGCCTGAGGATGTTCATGTAACCCAGGATGCCAATCCCCGGGATAAGCTTCTTCCCCCTTCATCGGACCATTTATTCGGTACTGATGAGCTTGGAAGAGATATATTTAAACGTGTCCTCTTAGGTACCAACATATCCTTAAGAACTGCGGTACTGGCAGTAGGGGCTGCCATTCTCATCGGAGTTCCAATCGGGGCTGTGGCAGGATATTACGGTGGCTTCACAGATGAATTATTGATGCGGTTAACTGATATATTTTTGGGATTTCCCCCCTTGTTGCTGGCAATAGTAATAGCGGCATTTCTGGGACCCGATTTAAACAATGCAACCCTGGCCATAGCCTTGTCCTGGTGGCCCTGGTACACCCGTATAGTAAGGGGGCAGGCGGTTTCCTTGACCGAAAGGCCCTTCGTGAAAGCTGCCCAGGCCATGGGAACTCCCTCGGCAAGAATAATTCTAAAACATATAATACCTAACTGCATAGCGCCGGTAATAGTCCAGGCATCCATGGACATTGGAGGGGTAATACTTACGATTGCAGCCATAAGCTTCTTAGGGCTTGGGGCTCAACCGCCCACTCCGGAATGGGGACTTATGGTTTCCACAAGCAGGAACTATTTCCTGAATGCCTGGTGGTACAGCATATTCCCGGGCCTTGCCATATTCTTTACGGTACTCATATTCAACTTGCTGGGGGATGGGTTGAGAGAAATCTTAGACCCTAAAACCAGGAAGAATTAGGAGGTAGGCTGATGACAGAATCTAAAGTACCATACCTTCATATCAAGGATTTGAAGGTAAACTTTAAAACCCATGAAGGAACCAAGAAAATCCTTGATATAGATGAAATAAAAATAGATAAGGGCCAGGCATACGGCATAATCGGCGAAAGCGGCACAGGGAAGACAGTCTTGGCTTTGACCATCCTGAAACTTTTGGAGATGCCTCCGGGAGAAATAGCAAGCGGCCGGATACTACTTGATGGGGATGATTTATTGAAAAAGACTGACAAGCAAATGGAGAGGGAAGTCAGGGGCAAGAAAATATCTATGATCTTCCAGGACCCCATGTCTACTTTAAATCCCGTTTATACCGTTGGCGACCAGCTGATTAATGTTCTAGTCAAGAATCAAAACTTGAAAAAGAAGGAAGCTAAGGTTAAAGCTTTGGAAATGCTGAAATTAGTTGACCTTCCTGACCCGGAAAGATGCATGGACAAGTATCCTCACGAACTTTCGGGAGGCCAGAGGCAAAGGGTTATCATAGCTCTTGCCTTAAGCTGCGGGGCTGAATTCATAATAGCTGACGAACCTACAAGGAATCTGGATGTAACCATCCAGGCCGGTATATTGAAGCTCATAAAAAACTTGCAGCGGACCCTGAATGTAACCGTATTGTTCATTGCCAACAACCCGGGGCTCATATCATCAACCTGTGACAATGCGGCAGTCCTGTATAAGGGTGAGATCGTGGAACAGGGTAATACAAGGGAAGTTTTAAAAAATCCCAAGCATCCCTATACCTTTGTTCTCCTGAATGCTATACCCAAGTCAAAGAATGAAAAAATCAATTTAAGCAGGATTGCCATTACAGATGTGGAAGAAAACCTTGATGGGGCATGTATATATTACAATAAATGTATTAAAAAGACAGATGACTGCAAGACACTTCAAAAAAATATAAAAATAAGCGAAACTCATACAGTTAAATGCTGCTTAGCCGAAGAGAATTAGGAGGGTATTATGGCAGAAAATATTTTGGAAATTAAAAACTTAAAAAAATACTTTCCCGTTAAAGGTCAAAATACAGAGTTTGTCAAGGCTGTAGACGGGGTTTCGCTGAATATTAAAAGAGGTGAAGTCTTAGGCCTGGTAGGAGAATCGGGATGCGGCAAATCAACCCTTGTAAATACGGTTTTATGTTTGACCCAGCCCACGGAAGGAGAAGTAATATTTGACGGCAAAAACATGTTTTCCCTGTCCAAAAAGGAAATGAGGGAAACAAGAAAAGACATCCAGATAGTTTTCCAGGACCCCTTCTGGTCCTTGAACCCCAGGATGATTGTCAAGGACATAGTGGCAGAACCCTTAAGTGTTCAAACCAAAATGAACTCATCCGAAATAAGCAAGAAAGTAGAAGAGCTTTTGGAAATGGTTGGTCTGCCCAGGGAAGGGGCTTATAAATACCCCCATGAGTTCAGCGGCGGCCAAAGACAGCGAATAGCCATAGCAAGGGCCTTGTCTTTAATGCCCAAATTGGTTGTCCTGGATGAGCCCACATCATCCATAGATGTGGTTTCACAGGCCCAAATCCTTAGCTTGATAAATGACCTGAAGGAAAAATTCAATCTGACCTATATAGTCATATCCCATGATTTGGGTGTTGTTAGCTACATGTCGGATAAGATCGCTGTCATGTATTTGGGGAAATTAGTTGAATATGGGGAAACAGACTTGATTTTCAACAAGCCCATGCATCCATATACGGAAGCCTTGTTTGCTGCCATACCTGATATTGACACGGATATTGACAACATCAAGACCCTTGAAGGAAATGTGCCCAGTTCAATCAATCCTCCACCGGGATGCAAATTCCATACACGTTGTCAATTTGCAAAGGAAATTTGTTCAAGAACCGAACCTGAAACCGTGATTCTTGATGACGGCAGGACAATTGCCTGCCATAAAATCAATAATACAAATTTTTAATAGGAGAGTAGGATGGGTAGAGTATTAAGATTTGAATTGCAAAATGCGGCGGATAGATTAATCAATGAAATGCTCCGTATAAAAAAAGGAGAAACAGTGGTTATAACTGCAGATACGAGTTCAAACGAACAAGTCGTGGATGCGACGGCAGCAAGTGTTTACGCTGCAGGCGGGAAACCTATGGTTATATATACCGCCACTCCCGGCGGAGTGGGAAAAGCTGCAGACCCGGACCTGCCTGTAGAGGCCTTGGGGGCTGCCCTTAAGCATGCGGACGTATGGATAGAATATAACAAACAATGGCTTTTATATTCAACACCCTTTGAAATGGCAATCAAGGATAACAATAAAATCAGGTATATTAATTTGGTTGACATGAACCCGGATTTAATGATAAGAAACATCGGCAATGTTGACATCCCCTTGCTGGCGGAATTTATGTCTAAATTTGAAGAAATGAATAAAAAGACACAAGTTTACAAGGTAACTTCTCCCAATGGAACAAACCTGACCTTTACGACCAATCCAAAGCACCTTGTTTGCAATGATTCGGGGGATGCATCAAAACCGGGGGTTCACATGATGCCGGGACAATTAAACATAGTGCCTGAATTCGGTTCGGTTCAGGGGACCCTGGTATTTGACGGCTCCTTAACCCCGCCTCACGGCTTACTGGATGCTCCTGTTAAATTAACCATAGAAAACAGTGAAATAACAAAAGTTGAAGGGGGAGTTCAGGCCGAGCAGTTTGAAGCCTGGCTTGAAAGCTTCAATGACCCCAACATGTATAAGCTTGCCCATATGGCATACGGTTTGAATCCGGGAGCCAAGCTGACAGGAAATATTGTGGAAGACGAAAGGGTATGGGGATGCGTTGAATGGGGAATAGGTTACGTAAGCTCCATAGATGCTCCTCCTCTTGGTCAGGATGCCAAATCCCACTGCGACGGGATATGCCTGAAAGCCTCGGTGTGGCTGGATGATATCCAGGTATTGGATATGGGTAAATTTGTTCATCCGGAATTACAATCATATGAAAACAAAATATTCAAGAGGGTATAGAGAGGATATAGGTATGAAAAAGCTAAGTAAACAAGAATTACATGATATATTGCTTGGAGCTGCCATAGTTGGAACAGGCGGCGGCGGAAGTTTAAAAGAAGGGCTTGAACTTGTGGACAAGACCTATGATGAGGGTTTTGAATTTGTATTGGCTGGGATTGATGAAATACCGGATGATGCCCTGATAGGAAGTCCTTACACATGCGGCTCCATCGGAGAGCTCACCGAAGAACAAAAGAAAGCCTACGATGCCCTTCCAAAGATAGAAGAGGCAAAGGAAGTCAGAGCCATAAGGGTATTGGAAGAATACCTGGGCAAGGAATTTTACGGGGTTATAGCAACCGAGCTGGGGGGAGGCAACACGGCGGCAGCTTTAAATGTTGCTGCAAGGTTAGGAAAACCCATAATTGATGCAGACCCGGCAGGCAGAAGCGTTCCGTGCCTGCAGCACACGACCCTGTATTTAAACGATGTGTCCATAACCCCCATGGGACTTGCCAATATCTTTGGTGATTCAATGGTTATTACAAATACAGCCAATCATGACAGGGCGGAAGCCCTGGCCCGCCAAATAGCTGTTGCAAGCTTTAATTCCGTCGGAGTAGTTGACCATCCGGGCTATTGGAAGGATTTAAAAAATGCCCTGATTAAAAACACCATCACCTACTGCCTGGAAATAGGAAAAACTGCAAGGCTTGCAAACATGGAAGGCAGGAACTTTGCATATGATATTGCTGAAAAATTCAACGGATTTGTTATCTTTGAAGGGGAAATAACGGAAGCAGACTGGGAAGACAGGGACGGGTTTACCTTCGGAAACCTGTATATTAAAGGCGAAGATGAATACGCAGGCCAGAATATAAGGATATGGTACCAAAACGAATATATAATGTCCTGGAAAAACGGTCAGGTCTTTGCTACTGTCCCGGACTCAATAAACATCTACATCAAGGATGAAAAAATGCCTCTCATTAATCCCAACGGCAAGAGGGGCATGAAGGTAACGGTCTTTGTTTTGAAAGCATTTGATGAGTGGAGAACAAAAAAAGGCATAGAACTCTTCGGACCAAAATTCTTCGGTTATGATATCGAATACAGGCCAATCGAAGACATAGTTTAAGCTGTCATTGCTATGAATACCCCATAGTGTCATTCTGAGGGCTTTGCCCGAAGAATCCCATTGTATTTTTTAATGCCTGGCACCAACACAAGTTGGTGCCAGGCATATATTTTTTGTAAAAAAAATTATTAAAAAAGTACTTGACCTGTCGTAGTTCTTATGCTACTATTACTACGACAGACATACTACATCAGACGTAGTAACGACAGACGTAGTAAAATAAGAAAGAGTGGTGAACACATGATTAGCAGCGATATTATCCGGGGTTATACTGATACCATGATTCTTTATCTTTTGCTTAATGAGCCATCCTACGGTTATGAAATATCCAGGAAGATAAAAGAATTGACCGATGAAAAATATATTATGAAGGAAACAACCCTTTACTCCGCCTTCAAAAGAATGGAAGCAAACGGCTATATAGAATCATTTTCGGGAGAAGAAACCTACGGGAAACCAAGGACATATTACAAGATTACAGAAGCAGGCAAAAGTTACTACAGGGAAAAATGCGAGGAATGGGAATTGACAAAGGAAGTAATAGAAAAATTTATCGTGAAGGAGAATAATCATGAATACTATTAAGAATTATCTTGACAACATGTTTTTAGGATTACCGGAAACGGAAGATGTAAAAAGAGCAAAAAAAGAACTCCTGGCTATGATGGAAGACAAATATAACGAACTGAAAAATAGCGGGAAAACAGAAAATGAAGCTATCGGGATTGTTATATCCGAATTCGGAAACTTGGATGAATTGGCTGATGCCTTGGGTATAAGGCAGGTTGTTGACAACAAGTCGGACATAAATTGTGTGACTTATGAAGAAGCAGAAGGATATTTGGAAGATTCAAGGAACATTGCACCAAAAACTGCTATCGGAGTATTTCTGTGCATAATGTCACCAACATTCTTGTTGTTGTTATTAGGATTAAATGAATTAGGTTTTCTGCAGGTTAAGGAAGAACGGTTGGTAGCAGCCGGTTTGGCGGTATTGATAGGCTTGGTGGCTGCGGGTGTATCATTCTTCATAAGGTATTCCAGCAAACTGGAAAAATATGAATACATGCAGAAAAGTGTTTTTCAGCTTGATTACAATACGGAACAAATGGTACGCAGGGTGATGGCACAGGATGAGCCTGCCTACACATCAGCTGTAACTACTTCCGTTATAATGTATATTTTAAGCCCCCTGTCGATCATTCTTACAGCATTGCTGCTTAATTCCGGCGGAGCAAGTATAATATCTGTAGTGGGTACCTTGACAATCGTTGCTTGTGCCACTTATAACTTAATCAGCAAAGGAGGCATCAACAATGCATGCCAGGTACTCTTACAGCAAGGAGATTATTCGGTAAAAACCAAATCAAACAAAACATTTCAAATTATCAGCAAGATTTATTGGTTAGCAGTTGTAGCTGTTTACTTATTATACAGCTTCACAACCAACAGATGGGCAATATCCTGGATTGTATGGCCAATTGCCGGAATAGTATTTGCAATATTAAAGATAGTCACGGAAGAAAAATAAGTTTTGTAAGTTTCGGGATGTTTTTTTTGAAGCGCAATTGTCATAAAACCCCATAGTGTCATCCTGAGGGCTTTAGCCCGAAGGATCCCATTAGATCCTTCGCTTTGCTCAGGATGAC
>DCDC01000160.1 GCA_002316225.1 Firmicutes bacterium UBA1065
GATATTGATATAAGATTTGCATTTGCCTTTCCGGATGTTTACGAAGTGGGCATGTCTCATACGGGTTTGCATATTTTGTACCATTTAATGAACTCCATGGAAAATGTATGGTGCGAAAGGGTATTTGCCCCATGGACGGACATGGAAGACCTTCTGCGAAAAAATAATATACCCTTGTATGGTCTTGAAAGCAAGGATGAATTGACTGCATTTGATTTCATTGGCTTCACCCTCCAGTATGAGATGAGCTACACAAATGTTTTGAATATGCTTGACTTGGGTAATATACCCATAAGGTCAAGTGACAGGGGCAATGACATGCCCTTAGTTATTGCAGGAGGACCATGTGCCTATAATCCGGAGCCTCTTTATGAGGTCATTGATTTATTTGTTCTAGGTGAAGCAGAAGAAGTATTGCCTGACCTTCTTTCTTTATACAGTGAAGAAAAGAAAAAGGGTTTTGACAAAATAAGGTTTCTTGAAAAGGCGGCAGGCCTTGAAGGCATTTATGTTCCCCTTTTTTATGAGGAAATTTACAGTGAGGATGGAACAATTAAAGAAAGAAGGGTACTTAACGACAAGGCAGCAAAAACAATTAAAAAGCGAATAATTAAGGATCTTGACAAAAGTTTTTACCCGGAAAAGAGCATCCTGCCCTATATTGATGTGGTTCATGACAGGGTGGTTTTGGAAATATTCAGGGGCTGTACCAGGGGCTGTCGTTTTTGCCAGGCAGGGATGATTTACAGGCCTGTCAGGGAAAGGAAAACCGACACTTTAACGGCTCAGGCAGAAAGCCTTTTAAAGTCAACGGGCCATGATGAGATATCCCTGACTTCTTTGAGCTCGGGTGATTATTCATGCCTTCCGGATTTGACTTTAAAGCTGCTGGATAAGTATGAAAAGCAGAATGTAAGCATTTCTCTGCCGTCCCTAAGACTTGACTCAATGACCTTCGATATCATAGAAAGGCTGCAGGAGGTTCGCAAATCCGGCCTTACCTTTGCCCCGGAAGCAGGAACCCAAAGGATGAGAGATGTTATAAATAAAAATCTCACTGAAGAACAAATATTGGGACCTGTGGAAACAGCCTTTAATTTAGGGTGGTCAACGGTTAAACTTTATTTCATGATAGGGCTGCCTGGTGAGACCATGGAGGATGTATTGGGAATCAAAGACCTGGCCTACAAGATAAAAGACAGGTTTTTCCAAAGACCCAAGGAGAAAATAAAGGGGAATTTAAAAATAAATGTCAGCGCCTCATGCTTTGTTCCAAAACCTTTCACACCCTTCCAGTGGGTGGAGCAAGACACCATGGACCAATTCTATGAAAAGGCAAGGACCCTGCAAAAGGAAATCAAGGATAAAAAGATTTCCTTTAGTTACCATGAGCCAAAATTAAGCTACCTGGAAGCCGTTTTTGCAAGGGGAGACAGGAGGCTGTCCAAGGCCTTGATAAGGGCATGGGAAAAGGGATGCCGGTTTGACGGCTGGTATGATATGTTTGATTTCGACAAATGGATGGAGGCCTTCAGGGAAACAGGTACGGATCCGGACTTTTATGCCTTAAGACAAAGAGAATTGAATGAAGTCCTGCCCTGGGACTTCATCGACTTGGGGGTTACCAAGGAATATTTAATGAGCGAATACAAGAAAGCCTTGCGTACTGAAACTACTCCTGACTGCAGGGTTAAATGCACCGGATGCGGGGTCAACTATAAACTATGGGGAGGTGCCTGCCCTCATGTGCAAAATATTGTGTAAATACAGCAAGACCGGCAACTTAAAATATATCTCCCACCTGGATGTTTTAAGATTCATTCAAAGGTCCATAAAAAGGGCCGGCATAAAGGCCAAATATTCCGAGGGATTTAATCCTCACATGAAAACCTCCTTCGGATATCCCTTGTCCTTAGGCATTGAAAGCATAGGAGAATATTTTGAAGTTGACCTGGATGAAAAGATTGAACCTGAGGTATTCATTAAGAAAATGAATGCTGTAATGCCTAAGGAAATGCAGATACTCAAGGCAGCATACTCAGAGGATGGGGATTCTCTCATGAAGAGGTGCGCCTATGCCAGCTATTTGATAAATATTGAAGCAGATATTGATGTAAGCAGGCTGAATGAGTATTTTGACCAAATGCTTACCCAAGGTGTGATATTTGAGAGGCAGAAGAAAAACAAAAAAAACCAATCGGTCACCAGGGAATTAAACACAAAAGACCTCATCACCTATTTAAGGGCTGATAAAATTAATAATAATGTCAGGATAATGGCTGTTATTAAAACCCAGGAAACAGGGAGCATGAAGGTTGAAGAGCTGATAAAGCTGATAAAAGATAAGGGTTTTGAATTTGATTACTATACAATTTTGAAAGTGGACGCTTTGGACAAAGATATTAAGGAGATTCTATGAAGCAGGTATTGGTAAGCAAGTCGGCATTTTTCAGTCATGTGGCGATAATAGAAGATGGCAGGCTTATTGATTATCTTTTTGAAATGAATAATAATCAAAACGTTGTGGGCAATATATACAAGGGAAAAGTAATGAATATCCTTCCCGGCATGGAAGCTGCCTTTGTAGATATAGGTCTTGACAAGAATGCATACTTGTTTTTTGACGACCTGCTTACGAAAAAGTTTCTAAAGGAAGCAAACATCAAGAAAAAAGATGCGACCAATATCAACAAGGTCCTTAAAATCGGGGATGAACTCCTGGTTCAGGTTGTGAGAGGGCCCATGGGGGAGAAAAATATATCCGTTACAACCGATATTTCACTTACGGGAAAATTCATTGCCTTTATACCAAACAGCAAGGATGTAAACATATCAAGGAAAATCAGGAGCCCGGAAGAGAGAAAAAGGCTCGAAGAAATAGGCAAAAGCATAATAAAAGACGGACACGGCATGATAATCAGGACTTTTGCCAAGGGTTGCGACAAGGATGCAATAGAAAAGGAATACCAGATGCTTTCAAAGATCTACATGCAGATTGAAAGAGAATACAAGTATTCCTATTCACCCAAGCTTTTATATAAAACTAATTCCCTTATAGAAAGACTGTTTCTGGACTATATTGATTCTTCCGTTGAAGAGATTTATGTTGAAGATGATGCTACAAGGGATAAATTCCGTGATATGATTTCAGCTTTACCGGGAGATGAGCTGAAGAGCATCAAAATCATCCGGGCTGAAAGGGTCTTTGAAAACTTTGATATTGACAGGCAGGTGAAGATGCTTTTTGACAGGAAGGTTGAGCTTGAAAACGGAGGTTCCATAATTATTGACGTTACGGAAGCATTGACGGTAATTGACGTGAACAGCGGCAAATATACGGGAAGCCGCAATATGGAGGAAACGGCTTTGGCTATAAATCTAAAGGCCCTGGAAGAGATTGACCGGCATATTAAACTTAGAAATATTAGCGGGATCATTTTAATCGATTTTATTGACCTTAAGAAGGAAGAAAGCATTAATCTCATAACTGCCAAGGCCAAGGCTTTGTTCAGGGATGATAAAACCAAGACCAACGTTGTAGGAATGACCAAGCTTAATATTATGGAAATCACAAGAAAAAAGAATACGGAGAATTTTTACAACTTAATTACCGAGGAATGCAGCCACTGCAGGGGAAGCGGCAGAAGCCTTTCGAAATTATATATATTCATAAAAATAGAAGAAATAATAAAGAACATCAAGTTCAATACTTCGGCGGAAGCCGTGATTTTAAAAGTAGGCTGTATCCTGTACGATAAAATAATAAAAAACTGCCTGGATATCATTGCTGAAATCGAGAAAAAGTATAATATTAAAATATATATTAAGAAGGATTCCAATATATTGTCCGATGAAATTCTTGTGGGGAAAATGGGCAGTTTATCCTATATTGACAGTATAAAAGACCCTGTATAATAAGGAAAATATGTGTTGACAAACATTTTGGGGTTTGATACAATAATTATCTGTTAGAGCCGCACGGATCAGGTTTTAAACGATATGTACCTGCAAAGGCGAGACTGGGAAGAGGAGGTAAAACATGTACGCAATTATCGAAACAGGTGGAAAGCAATACAGGGTACAGGAAGGCGATGTTGTAAGAGTTGAAAAACTTGACATTGCTGAAGGTGAAACTGTAAAATTCGATAAAGTTTTGCTGGTTGCCGACGAGGGAGAATTGAAAGTAGGAAAACCCTATGTCGACGGAGCTGTGGTTGAAGGAACAGTTGAAAGCCAGGGCAAAGCTAAGAAAATAATAATTTTTAAATACAAAGCCAAGAAAGATTACAGAAAGAAACAAGGCCACCGTCAACCATATACACAGATAAAGATTGAGAAAATAGTAGGATAAGATGATTAAGGTTACCATATATAGAACCGGGAATCAAATTAAAGGTTTTATGGTTGAAGGCCATTCGGATTACGCCGAAGAAGGATATGACATAGTGTGTGCGTCAGTTTCCATATTGTCCTATACGGCTTTGAATTCATTGAATGTTGTGGCCGGAATAAGTCCGGAAAACATAGAGTATAAAGTGGATGACGCAGGCTTAATGAGTTTAAGAACCAAAGTGAACAATGATAAAACTGATTTGGTATACAGGAATTTCATAGTAGGAATAGAGTTATTACTGGAAGATTACGGCGAGTATATTACACTTAAGTTCGAGGAGGTGTAAAAATGTTATTGAAATTAAACTTACAGTTGTTTGCACATAAAAAAGGTGTCGGCAGCTCAAGAAACGGTAGGGACAGCAATTCCAAGAGATTGGGAGTAAAAAGAACCGACGGTCAGTTCGTATTGGCCGGAAATATTCTTGTTAGACAAAGAGGTACCAAACTTCATCCCGGAGTTAATGTAGGCAGAGGCAGTGATGATACACTCTTCGCCTTGGTTGACGGAAAGGTTAAGTTTGAAAGAAAAGACAAGACAAGAAAGCAGGTTAGCGTATATCCTGTAGAATTGGAAGCATAATAAGATAAAAAGACCTACCTTACGGTAGGTCATTTTTAGATCCTTTGTATACGCTCAGGATGACATAGGTGGCAAGAGCATTATTCATATAGTGGTAGAAAGGAATAGAAATGTTTGTAGATATAGCGAAAATTACCGTAAAAGCCGGCAAGGGCGGGAACGGAAGCGTAGCATTCAGGCGTGAAAAATACATACCCATGGGCGGACCTGACGGAGGCGACGGGGGCGACGGCGGAAGCGTCATATTGGTTGCCGATGAAGGGCTTCGAACATTGATGGACTTCAGATATAAAAAACATTACCAGGCCGAAAACGGTGAAGACGGAAGAGGAAAAAAACAATATGGGGCTGACGGGAAAGACCTTTATGTGAAGGTACCGGTTGGGACCCTGATAAAGGACGAAGAAACAGGCATAGTTTTAGCGGACTTGAAAACCCACGGCCAGGAATATGTTGCGGCCAGAGGCGGCCGGGGAGGTAAGGGAAATGTTAAATTCAAGTCTTCCATAAGGCGGACTCCCCGTTTTGCTCAGCCGGGCACCAAGGGTGAGGAAAGGGTTATTGTTCTAGAACTTAAGCTTCTTGCCGACGTTGGTTTGGTGGGCTTTCCCAATGTGGGAAAATCGACCATATTAGCATCCATTACAAGTGCAAAACCCAAAATTGCAAATTACCACTTTACTACCTTAAAACCAAACTTGGGAGTAGTATCAATAGAAGAAGGCCACAGCTATGTGCTTGCTGATATTCCGGGCCTTATTGAGGGGGCTTCCGAGGGAGCAGGCCTGGGTCTTGATTTCTTAAGGCATGTTGAAAGAACAAGGCTCCTTTTGCATGTCCTTGACGCATCCGGTCATGAAGGAAGAGACCCGGTAGAAGATTTCTATAAAATAAATGAGGAGCTCAAGCAGTACAGCGGCAAATTAAGTGAAAAGGAACAGATTCTGGTTTTAAACAAAATGGATCTGCCGGGAGCTATGGATAATGCCGAAAGGATTATAAAAGAATTTTCGGATGAGTATGAAATAATCCAAGTGTCTGCGGCAACAGGTCAAGGTCTTGACTTGCTTAAGAAAAGGGCTTACGAAAGACTCCTTCAGATAGAAGAAGAAATAGAATTTGTTGATGAAAATGTCGTTGAAAACCTGCTTGACAAAAAGGAAAGAGATACGATTGTCGTAAGAAAAGAAGACGATTATTACCTGGCGGAGGGAGACTTCCTTGAGAGGCTTGTTGCATCAACAAATTTCGATGATTTTGAATCTTTTTCCAATTTCCAAAAGGTGCTGATAGACAAGGGTGTAATTCAGAAATTGAAAGACCTTGGAGCCAAAGAAGGAGATTTAATCAGCGTGTGCGGGGTAGAATTTGATTTTGTGGAATGAAAGGAGAATAAATGCTTACAGGAAAACAAAGAAGTTATCTGAAAGCCTTGGCAAATTCCATTGATACCATCATTCAAATAGGCAAAGGTGGCGTCACGGACGGGGTGCTGAAGCAAATTGACGATGCACTGAATGCCAGGGAATTAGTAAAGGTGAGTATATTGCAAAACAGCATGCTTGAAGCAAAGACTGTTGCAAATGAAGTTGCAAAATCTTTAGGGGCCGAATTTGTGCAAAGTATAGGAAGCAAATTTGTTTTATACAGGGAATCTAAAGAAAAGATAATCAATATACCCAAATAAATGTCAGGTGCCGGAATGGAATCATTCATGCACCTGTTTTATTAAATTTGTCATTCTGAGAGCTTTGCCCGAAGAATCCATGAGATCCTTCGCTTCGCTCAGGATGACAAAGTGAGGCATCGCTCAGGATGACAAGGGGGCTTTGCCCAGGATGACACATGATCTAATATGTCATTCTGAGGGCTTTGCCCGAAGAATCCCATCTAATCCTTCTATCTGTCACATTTCTGTATTTTCTTAATATAATAATACTCTCCCTTAATTAATCAATAGATATAAAGCATATGAAAGAAAAATATGTTTTAAGGAGGTGATAAATTGATAAAAGGAATACTTTTTGATAAGGACGGCACCCTGATCGATTTTTCCCTCTGGAGAAATGCCGGTATCAATGTAATTCAAACAATTATGATTGAATATAATCTGAATGATGACAAACTTAACACAGAGCTTCAAAGGGCCATAGGCATAAAGGAAAAAGGAGTCGAGCCATTTGGAGCATTGGCCTACGGGTCTCATGAAGATGTGGCATATGGACTTCATACCGTAATAAGCAAGCATATAAATATTGACTTTGATGAATTTGAAAAACATGTGGTCGACCTCATGCGAAAGGAAGTTCTTCGGGATGATGTTGAGTTCAGGGAAATTGTAAGCATAAGAAGCTTATATGAGTATTTGAAATCGAACAATATAAAAATGGGCATGGCTACCTCAGATTCTAAGCAATCTGTAATGCATATGATAAACAAGCTTAAGCTCCATGACTGTTTTGACTTTATAGGCTCCCATGACGGGACAATGAATATGAAGCCTCATAAGGATATGTGCATGCGGTTTTGCAGCATGTATGGTTTAGAGCCCAGGGAAGTGGCAATAGTTGGGGATTGCTACAGTGACATGCTATTTGCCCTGAATTCCGGTGCCATCGGAGTCGGCGTATTGTCCGGTGTCAGCAGCAAGATTAATTTAAAGGATGTGGCAAATGTCATAATTCCTTCCGTTGAAGCATTATTTGACAGATACGTGCTTGAAGCTTTGGATGAAAAAAACTACGAGGCCAGGGAGTTGTCGGCATAAGTGCTTTTTTCTTTAATTCAGTCATAATTTCCTATATATGGTCAATAATATATATAGTATAAATATATAGGAGTGAGGATTATGAACGAATTAGAGAAGATTAAAAAAATGTACGATAACGGTTTCAGGTGCATAAGGTATGATGATACCAAGGACGGGGATATGTGCCTGTACTTCAAAAATTTTGAAAGTGAAGAATCAGATGCCTTAAGGGTTTCAGATTTTGAACAGAAAATGCAGATAAAAAGCTTCATCAAAGAAAATACCATGAAATAAAAGGGAACTTGCTTGCAAAGGTCCCTATTTATGTCCAAGAATTTCTTGTAAAACCATTCCTTCTAATATATAATGAATGCAAACAATGAAGCAAAAGCATTTGACTTTTTTTGCATTGATGATTCATTGTATCGGTGTGAAGCAAGCCTCTTTAACGGCTTGCGGAGCAAGTCGATTTGGCGGCCTGCACTTATGATATAACAGCTATAAATACAGAAGGAGTGGGAGGAATTATGAGTACTGCAGATAAGATTTTTAAAGAAATGTGTAAAGATATATTGACAAACGGGGTATGGGATACCGGTTACGATGTGAGACCAAGATGGGAGGATGGTACACCTGCTCACACTATTAAGAAGTTTGGGGTAATAAACAGGTACGATTTGCAGGAGAGCTTCCCGATTCTTACTCTCAGGAAAACAAACTTCAAAGCTGCAGTTGATGAACTTTTGTGGATATGGCAGAAAAAATCAAATAACGTAAAAGATTTGAACAGCCACATATGGGATGCCTGGGCGGACGAAACGGGGTCCATAGGCAAGGCTTATGGTTACCAGCTGGGAATAAAGCACAAATACAAAGAAGGTGAATTTGACCAGGTAGACAGGGTCTTGTATGATTTAAAACATAATCCCACAAGCAGAAGAATCCTGACCAATATATATAATTTCCAGGACCTGCATGAAATGCACCTGTATCCCTGTGCCTACGGCATGACCTTCAATGTTTCCGGTAATAAACTAAATGCCATATTGAATCAACGGTCCCAGGATGTTTTGGCAGCCAACAACTGGAATGTGGTCCAATATTCAATACTGGTACATATGATGGCCCAGGTGAGCGGCCTGGTTGCCGGGGAATTGGTTCATGTAATAGCTGACGCCCATATTTATGACAGGCATGTTCCCATAATAGAAGAGCTGATTGAAATGGAGGAGCATGACCCGCCAATTTTGGAAATAGATGAGACCATAGATGATTTTTATAAGTTTACCGTTGACAGCTTTAATCTTATAAATTACAAATATAATCCCTTTAAGGTAAAGGTGCCCATAGCGGTATAAAGGAGCAGCCATGAAATTGATAGTTGCGGTAGCAAGAGATTGGGGAATTGGAAACAAGGGTCAGCTCTTGTTCAATGTGCCTGAAGATATGGAGTTTTTCAAGAACACCACCATGAACAAGGTGGTTGTAATGGGCAGGAAGACACTGCTCTCCCTCCCGGGCGGGAACCCCTTAAAAAACAGGACCAATATAGTTTTGACAAGTGATACAAGTTTTGAAAAAGAAGGCTGTATTATCGTTAATTCCATTGAAGCCTTGTTTAATGAAATAAAAAAATACAATAGCAACGACGTATTTTTAATAGGCGGAGGAACCTTATACAACCAGCTGTATCCCTATTGCAGCGAAGCATACATTACAAAATTTGACGCCGTCCTGGAAGCTGATACTTATTTGCATGACTTCGACGAAGACAAGGACTGGCTTCTAACTTATGCATCAGAAATACATGAATACGAAGGTTTAAAATTCATCTTCACCACATACAAAAATATGGCTTTAAAAGAGCAAAATTAAAATTTACAAAAATCATCGGGGACTGTTCTTTTTGTTATTAACTTTTTAGAAAATGGTTTACATAAATAATTTTATGTAAACCAATACAAAAAAACCGTCCCCCAAAATTATTTGCGAAGACTTTTGCTACGCTCATTTTAAAGATAGGGTGATTGGTCATGTAATCCTCCTGGGTTTAATATCAGATATAATTCCCTATATATGCGCCGAATGTTTGCTTGTGGTGTGCTCCGCTTTTCCAATAAATGAAAAGGACAATCAGAAACGATATGGTTTGAGCGATGGAAATGCGGATTACCTGCAATTCATCGGTTCCGGAAAGTGTTACGACATGCATAAGATTGATAATGGTGTTATTGAAAAAGTGATCAGTCATAGGCATCCAGAGTGAACCCGTAATTTTAGTAAGCAAGCAGAATTTTGCTCCTGTGATTCCTGTTGTTAAAAAAAGTATTATGGCAGACATCACCGCCCCGGACGTACTTATTTCTCCGTCCAACAAGCTGCGTACAGGAGCAGCGATATGCCAGATTCCAAATAGGATAGATGAAAAAGCGACTGCTTTAACAAAGGAATATCTTGTTTCATAAAGTCTGATAAATAACCCGCGAAAGATACCTTCTTCCATAACAACATTGATAAGATTCCCAATAATACAAAAAGCAAAAAACAATAGACCTGTTTGCCTGCCTTGATTGCCATTAACCGCATAGCTAGTCACATAAATTTGCATGGAAGGGCTGCTGCCTCTTGATACTTGTATAAAAAACTCAGCCCCATAGGCGATCATGAACACTGCTGCACCGAGCAGCAGGCCATAAAGAGCATATTTGTCTGCCGATTTGGATGAAAAGCCGACCTCCGACCTGTTTAGTGAAAAATATCTTAATGCCAACATGAGCACGAGTATACCTGCCAATTTATGTATAAACGCTTCGCCGAAGATGCTTTGATCTGTACGGATAATCATGTATTCAACTGCTCTGAACATGAAACATATTAAATAAATGATTATGATTGATTTCACAACATTCAAATTCTTATTTTCTTTCATACTGATGCTCCCAATAATATCAATTATCTTTTTTTACACTATCATACTAATGTTCATTATAACAAATTTCTTAACCTTATTAAGTGCCTGGGCTGCAGCAAATCTTGCAACAGGTGCTAAGAATTCTATGGGATTCTTCGGGCTAAAGCCGTAAGAATGACACTCTGTGAATACATGGGATTCTTCACTGCGTTC
>DCDC01000215.1 GCA_002316225.1 Firmicutes bacterium UBA1065
ATTGATTATAATATAATTTTCTTAAAAATGCATTAAAATTAAAAAAAATTACGCTTGACATACAAGGACAATGATAATATACTATTCCAAATTTTACAAGGGGTATATTCTTCAGACTTTGTCATTTTGAGTCAAAGCGAAGGATTAAAAAAAAATAAAAATATATGTAAAGGAGGAAATATGAAAAAAATCAGAATCGGTATTGCAGGATACGGCAATATTGCAAGGGGTGTGGAAGCTGCCGCCATGGAAAGTCCGGACATTGAACTGGTTGCAGTTTTTACCAGGAGGCACCCCAAGGAAGTAAAAATTAAAAGCCCGGACGCCAAGGTATTAAACTTTTCGCAGGTTGAAGAATACAAGGATGCAATCGATGTGCTGGTTTTATGTACAGGGTCCGCAAAAGACCTCCCGGTCCATGGAGTGCAATTTGCCAAATTGTTTAACACGGTTGACAGTTACGACAACCATGTCCAAATTCCCCAATACTTTAAAAATGTTAATGAAAGCGCCCTGTCTTCGGGCAAGGTAAGCATAGTTTCAGTGGGGTGGGATCCTGGACTCTTTTCCATGATGAGGATGGTTTCGGAAGCAGTGCTGCCACAGGGCAGTTCATACACCTTCTGGGGCAAGGGAGTCAGCCAGGGTCATTCTGATGCCATAAGAAAGGTTGATTCGGTTAAATACGGCATCCAGTATACCATACCCATTGAGAAAGCTGTTGAAGCCGTAAGAAGAGGAGAAAACCCAAGTTTGAGCGCCAGGGATAAGCATATGCGGGAATGCTATGTTGTTTGCGAGGAAGGTGCGGATAAAAGCAGGATTGAATCTGAGATTAAGAATATGCCCGATTATTTTGCCCCCTACGATACAAGGGTAAACTTTATAAGTGAGGAAGAGTTTAAGAAAAACCATTCAAAAATGCCTCATGGAGGACTTGTAATAAGAAATGGCACCACCGGAGAAGACGAGCAAAACAAACATATCATGGAATTCTCCCTTAAGCTTGACAGCAATCCGGAGTTTACTGGCAGCGTCCTTCTGGCCTTCGCAAGAGCTGCTTACAGGATGAACATGGAAGGGATGAAGGGAGCAAAAACCATATTTGATGTGCCGCTTTTCTACTTATCCCCCAAAAATAGAGACGACCTTATTAAAGAATTATTATAAGAAAACAAAAATAAATATTATAAGGTATTGACATGTTTAGGAAAATTTTATAGAATTATAATAGCTACTCATCAAATGATGAGTAGGTAAAACAGATTTATGGATTATGGGACAAGGCATGTGAATATAATGTATTGTCACGGTTAAAAAATTACAAAAGCAACTTGTATTTGTTAGGAAAACGTTTAATCTATATTGTATGCGGTGATGCTGCAGATTATATCTTACTTATATTATTATTCAAATCTACATACAAACTTAATTGTAAAAGGATGGTTAATATGGACACAGTAGTTGTAAAATTCGGAGGAACATCTTTAGCAAGCCAAGAGCTAAGAAAAGAAGCCATATCTCATATATCGTCTTTAAAAGGGGAAGGGAAAAATGTGATAGCCGTTGTTTCGGCTATGGGGAGAAAAGGCGCACCTTATGCGACGGATACCCTGATATCCTTGTTAAGCAAAAATTGTGACCCTGCCACCTTAGACTTACTGATGAGCTGTGGGGAGGTCATATCCGCATGCGTATTTGCCGACAGTCTTATCCGGGAAGGAATAGAAGCCGTTCCTTTAAGCTCCCTTCAGGCAGGCATTGTTACCGACGGGGTATTCGGCAGCGCAGATATATTTGATATTGATACAAAACGAATGAAAATGGAGCTTTATGATAATAAGGTTGTGGTTGTAACCGGTTTTCAGGGAGTGACTGTCCGCAATGACATTACAACCCTGGGAAGGGGCGGAAGCGATACTTCTGCTGTTGTGATAGGCGGATTCATGAATGCGGAATCGGTACATATATTTACCGATGTTCCAGGTATTGCGGTTATAGACCCCAGGCTTGTTCCTAAAGCAAAATATTTGGAACAAATAGATGTTGATTACATGTATGAGTTGGCTCGCTGGGGGGCAGGTGTTATTCATCCCCGTGCCGTTGCGGCAGCCAGGAACTATGATTTTGACCTTTTTGTTCGTTCAACTTTTGATAAAGGACAAGGAACACGAATCATTAAGGATTATAAGATCAAAGGCCCCGTGGCAATGGCGGTTATGAAAGATTGCGCTATTTTTGATGCCGTAAAGACAGATAAACTAATAATTGAAGGGGAGAAGAAAAAAGCGGTGCGACCGTTGCCTGACAGCGGGTATTCCTTGTTAACGGTGGTTTTCGGAAAATATGGCAAGGAAGAAATAAGAGAAGCTATAGGTGCCCTGCCGGCAGGGACAGAACTCTTCCTAAACGGTTTATGCGCACATATATTTGTTGAAGCAGGCAAGGTTGAATCATTAGCCAATGATTTGTACGAGAGATTGTTCGGATAACAATCTTAATCTTCAAATATTATTCATAGTAAATATGGAGGAAGTGTAATGAATTTAAAAAAGGACGTTTGTGTAATAGGCGGAGGTGTCATGGGCCTTGCTACCGCTTATTACCTGCTTAAATCCGGCAAGACGGTTGCTCTGTTGGAAAAAGGCGAAGTTGGAAACGGTGCATCAAGTTCCTGTGACGATATGATATTGTTGCAGTCAAAAAAGCCGGGTATTGTACTGACCTTGGCCATGGAGAGCTTGGAAATGTTTAAGGGACTGTCTGATGAGTTAGGGGCGGATATCGGTTTTTTAACATTGGGAGGCATGATCATCATCGAGGACGAGAAGCAGCTTAAGATTATGGAAGACTTTGTAAAGAAGCAGGTTTCTTACGGACTGGATGTAGAAATAGTAGGCAGGGACGTCCTTTTCAAAAAACAGCCTCATGTTGCCAGGTATATGATAGCTTCCACCTACAGTCCGACTGATTCTCAGGTTAATCCCATGTTGCTGATGAGAGCTTTCTTGCGCAGAGGGATTGATATGGGGATGGATTTATTCAGATACACGCCGGTTGAAGAAATCAGCAAATCAGGCGACCACTGGAAGGTAATGGGAGGAAATGACGTAAGCGTGGAATGTGACAGCATCGTAATAGCTGCAGGAGCCTGGTCAGGGCAAATAGGCCAATTGTTGGGCATCGATATACCCATAAGACCGATAAAAGGTCAAATTGCAATTACCGAGCAGATTGCTCCCATAGGGGAAACAAACTGTTGGACGGCTGCTTATATCGCATCAAAACACGATCCTTCCATATTGCCTTACAAGAGTGAGTTTGACAGGGAGATAGGTTTGGGATTTTCCTTCTCCAGGGCCAGCGAAGGCAATTACCTTATCGGAAGCACCAGGGAGAATGCAGGCTTTGACAAAACCACTAATTTTAAGGCAATTTCAAGAATACTGGAACAAACGAGACAGTATTTTCCAATAATGAACAAAGTTAATATAATTCGCACCATAGCAGGTTTCAGGCCGGGTACAAAAGACGGCAGCCCTATTATAGGTGATATTGACGGCTACCCGGGCTTGTTTATAGCAGCAGGTCACGAAGGTGACGGAATTGCCCTGTCACCCGTTACAGGAAAAATAGTCGCAGAAATGGTATGCGGTACAGGAGAACACAAAAGAGTTGAAGAGCTTAACCTAAGAAGGTTTTCCAATAATTAAAACAATCATAAAGGAACTGCAAGAAAAATAATATTGAATTAGAGCGATTCAAAGTCGCTTTATATAAAAAAATAAGAAGAAGGAGTAAAGGAGTATGAGTTCATTAGGAATTGTTATTTGGATTGCATCTCTTACGTTGTGTGCTGTGTACTTGTATATTGCTTTCAAGCAAAAAAAGGTGGCTGAAGAAAGTTTTGCGAATTATGCAATCGGTGGTGGTAAAATACCATTTTACCTGCTGTTCTTTACACACTTTGCAAACATCATGGGTGTTGGAAACTTTATGGGTCATGCGGGAAGCGCATATGTCAGCGGTTTGCCATGGTTGGCTTTCATAGTAGGAGAACAGGGATCAAAGATAATATTCGCAATATTCTTTGCAGGTTTAGCTGGAAGAATGACTTATAATACCTTCCCTGAGATGATAGACGACCTTATCTCCCGTGATAAGATAACAAGGGCACTTTGCGGCGTACTGGCTTCATCAATAATGATTGCATGGATCGGAGGCCAGGGAAAAGCATTTGGCCAGTTGTTCGCTACATTTACCGGTGTCAGCCCCGAACCCATCATAATAGCATTCTCGGCTATGTTTGTGGTATATACGACCATGGGAGGTATGATGTCCTTAATCTGGATGGACTTGATACAAGGCCTCATATGTGTTGTATTCGGCGGTATATTCTATCTGATTGCCTTCTCAAAAATAGATTTCAGCATGGCAGTATTAGGCCAGCAGTTAGCAGCAGTAGGCAAGGCTGAATTATTCACCTTTGCCGGAACAGATACAATAAGCCTGATTACTAAGTTTGTTACGGGATGTATAGGAATTCTTGTTGCCCAGTTGTATTGGCAGCCCTGCTATGCAGCAAAGAGTCCTTCAGTTGCAAAACGCTCCATGTTCTTCGGTGGTTCCGTAGCCATAATTTACACTGTTTTAACGGCTATGGTAGGATTGGTTATCCTTTCAATAAATCAAGGTTTGGACGCAAACTCCGCAATGCCTTGGTTCATGCTCAATGAAGTTGCTCCTATTGTAACAATAATGATATTCATATTGGTATTTGCCGCAGGTATGTCTTCGGCAGACTCAAACCTTAATGCTGCTGCAATACTCATAACAAATGACCTGGTAAGACCCTTCAGAAAAAATGAGATGAGCGATGCTCAATTGATTAAGCTGACAAGAATCCTGACCGTTGTCTTAGGTGCTGTTGCAGCTTTCGGAGGTATATATGCAAGCACCATAATGAGCTTGTTCTCCAAGGCATATTCAATGGCTGGTGCCGGATTAGTGCCCTTGCTGATTATCGGACTCTTATGGAAAGAAAATCCTGGAGAAGAACACAATATGGGCAAGAAAAACTCCAAGATTACTCCTTGGGGAGCTCGTGTAGGCATAGTGGTTGGTTCTGTTCTTTCCCAGATTACTGCCCTGGGACCAAATGCGGTTCTGATTGCTTTGGCAGCTTCTGCGGTTTGCATTGTAGTAGTATCGCTCTTAACTCAAAATGTCAAGAATAATCCTAAATTCGTAAGTGAGGGCAATGTAAATCCGTTAATTAAAGAGTATTCCGCTAATTAAGGAGTATTAGGCATATATCTTTAAACTTAGCAATATTGTACCTATCTTGCAATCAGATACAAGAATATGTACAATATTGCTAAGGTCAGATGAATGGAGGATACTATGCGTAAAATACTTCAGGATAAAGAAATTGCCGTATTGGAATCTCTTAAGGCAGCACAGGGCCCCATGGGCTCATGGAATTTGGTAGAAAAGTTAGAGGAAAAGGGCTACTATATAAGCTCCGCCACCATAGGAAGAATCTTAAACAGCCTTGAAAAGAGAGGCTATGCAAAAAAAGACGGCAATAACGGAAGAATCATCACTCAAGAGGGTCTGTATGCCTTAAGCAACAATAAAATAAAGAATCATATAAACGAGCAGACTCAAACATTGGAACAAATAATTTCAACAACGGTGTTGGATGATTTCATTATTGTTTTGCAGGCTCGTAAAGCCATAGAAAGAGAAACCGCCCGCCTTGCGGCAGAAAATATTACACACGAAGAACTGTCCCACATTCGCAAAATATTGGATGAGCAAAGAGAAAGGCACGCCAAGGGAGAATCGATTGCCGATTGCGACATAGCCTTTCATAAGGCTATAGCCAAGGCTTCAAGGAACAAGGTTCTTGAAACTTTGTACATGATGCTTTTCAGCTATGGGCAGCAGACAAGTATATTTGAATATATACGCAGGCAGGTAAGAGCTGTCTATATGAAATCCCATACAGAGATTTATGAAGCCTTAAAAAAACATGATGCGGAGCTTGCTGAGAAATGTATGATCGGACATATAGACAGTCTTATAGAAGATGTAACTAAGTATTGGGATTTATTCTATTAAGAATAGGTCAGATTAGGTTGAAATCTGTTTTACGATACAGGAATTGAGGTAATAAAATGCATGATGAATTAATATGCCGTTGTGAGGAAGTTTCCCGCGAGGAAATAGAGAAGGCTATTGAAGATGGCGCGGTAACGACAAATGAAGTAAAGCGTTTTACAAGAGCAGGAATGGGCTTATGCCAGGGACGCACGTGCAGAAGGCTGGTGGAGCGTATATTGTCCGAAAAAACCGGTATTCCTCTCAGTGAAATACAACCGTCGACATACCGCCAGCCGGTGCGTCCGGTAAGGTCAGATTTGATACGAGAGCATAAGGAGAATAAATCAGAAGGAGAAGTAAATGATGAATGATTGGGGAAGAATAATTACAGCCATGGTCACCCCCATGGATGCAAACGGAAATATAAATTATAACAAGGCCCTTGAATTGGCAAAGTATTTAGTAAGAGAAGGAAGCACGGCACTTGTTGTAAATGGAACTACCGGAGAATCTCCAACGGTTACTCAGGATGAAAAACTGAAGCTGCTTTCATTGATTAAAGAATCCCTGGATGTACCTGTAATTGCCGGAGTCGGAACGAATTCAACCGCAGCTTCCGTTGAAAATGCAATTGCTGCTGAAAAAGTCGGTGTTGACGGTCTCTTGGTGGTTGTTCCTTACTATAACAAACCTAATCAAGAATCCATCTATGCGCATTTTGCAGAAGTGGCCAAAGCTGTGAAATTACCGATAATGATGTATAATGTGCCGGGCAGAACCGGTGTCAACATGACTGCCGAAACTGCCGTTGCTCTTTCTAAAATACCCAATATAGCAGCACTGAAGGAAGCATCGGGAGATTTAAACCAGCTGGCTAAGGTGGTACGGGATGCGGAAGAAGGATTCCTGGTATATACGGGGGAAGATGCCCAAATACTGCCCACATTGGCAGTAGGCGGATACGGTGTTGTTTCAGTAACTGCACATGTAGTATGCAGGGATATTAAAAAGATGATAGATAGCTATTTGGGCGGCAATTATGTTGAAGCAGGCAAAATTCACAGAAAACTCATTAAGATAACAGAAGTGATGTTTATGACGGCAAATCCGATTCCTGTAAAGGCAGCCCTTAATCTTTTAGGTATGGATGTAGGCCCTACTCGTCTGCCCTTGGCTGCACCTTCCCAAAATGTAATTGATGCCTTAAAGGATTCCATGTCTGAGTTGGGGCTTCTTTAGGAGGCAAATAATGAACAGGATAATCCATCATCCAATTTTAGGCGAAAAAAAACCTTCAAAGGAAGTTGTAATATATGTAGATGATAAGCCTATTATTGCACATGAAGGGGAAATGATTGCCGCTGCCTTGATTGCCAACGGTATATTCATAAACCGATATACCTTGCACAAGCATAAACCCAGGGGGATATACTGCGCAATCGGCCGTTGCACGGATTGCATAATGACGGTGGACGGTGTTCCCAACATACGTACCTGCATAACCGAAGTCAAGGAAGGTATGAGGATTACCACTCAAAAGGGTGCAGGTGTATGGCAGAAGGAGGATCAGCAATGATTCAAACAGAATTGGCAATAGTCGGTGCAGGTCCTGCCGGGCTTTCTGCAGCCATAGAAGCCCGCAGAGCAGGAGCAGACGTACTATTGATAGATGAAAACGCAAGACCCGGCGGCCAGCTCTTTAAGCAAATACATAAATTCTTCGGCTCTCGGGCTCATAAGGCGGGGACCCGAGGCATAAATATCGGTACTGAGCTTTTAAGAGAGAGTCAGGAATTGGGAATCCGCACCTGTCTGAAGGGTGAAGTCTGCGGCATAGAAAACGGGCAAAACCTTTGGGTGGTTATAGACAGAAACCGCAGCGAAATCGTAAAGGCAAAAAAAATAATACTTGCCACGGGAGCAACAGAGAATGCGGTAGCCTTTCCCGGCTGGGACCTTCCCGGTATTATGGGAGCAGGGGCAGCCCAAACAATGATTAATGTCAATCGTGTTTTGCCGGGCCGGAAAGTTCTGATGTTAGGTTCAGGCAATGTAGGAGTAATAGTATCCTACCAGCTTTTGCAAGCAGGAGCGGATGTGGTTGCTGTTTTGGAAGCAGCTCCCAAACTTGGAGGTTATGGGGTCCATACGGCCAAGGTAGCCCGGGCGGGGGTTCCTTTCTATGTATCCCATACGGTAAAGCAAGCCTTTGGAACCGACCATGTGGAAGCTGTAGAAATAGTAAAATTGGACGCTTCATTCAATCAAATACCCGGCACTGAGCACATTATGGAAGCAGATACGGTGTGCCTGGCAACAGGTTTGACTCCTTTGACGGAACTGGCATGGCTAGCCGGCTGCAAGTTTAAATATTTACCGGCCCTTGGAGGACATTTGCCCATCCATGATGACAGGATGCGTACAACCAAGGAGAATATCTTTGTTGCAGGTGATATAACCGGAATAGAAGAAGCCAGCACCGCCATGGAAGAAGGAAGGCTGGCAGGCATAAATGCGGCTGCGGATTTAGGATATATAAGTGAAGAAGAAGCAAAAATTCGGTCCAGGGAGATATGGGACAGTCTAAACTGCCTCAGAAGCGGCTATTTCGGACAAAAACGCCGCGAATCAAAAGACCTGATGCTGCAAACCGGAAATGAGGTGATTCAGTGGAAAATTCATTAAAAATTACAGGAGCTCCTTCTTTGGAAGAATTGCACAAGTCACCGGCTTACCCTGACAGGGACAGACTTTACAAGGGACCTATAGCCATAATTGAGTGCATAGAAGAAATTCCCTGCAATCCTTGTGAAGCGGCTTGTTCAAACGGAGCAATCACCATAGGCGAGTCAATAACAAATTTACCTAAGATGGACTTCGAAAAATGTGTTGCTTGCGGCAGGTGCATACCTGCATGTCCCGGTTTGGCAATTTATATAAAGGATTACACATACAGCGATACAAAGGCGCTTTTGTCCTTTCCCTATGAATATTATCCCCTACCTGAGGTCAATGATATAGTCGAGGCAGTTGACAGACACGGAAACACTTTATGCCAGGCTAAGGTGATCAAGGTCCGCAATCCCAAATCCAACGACCATACAGCCGTTGTAACCATCGAATACCCTAAGGAGTATTTCGAAGAAGTCATAAGTATAAAGAGAATAAAATAAAACATGGGGACCCACCATCTATAAGGATGGGGGTCCCCATACAATTTTCATCCTATTTTATGTACCCGCCAAGCATTGTTTTTATGTCATTTACCGTTATGTAAGCTTCAGGATTATGCTCTTTTATCAATTTGATGGCTGCGGGAATTTTCTTTCGTTTCAGCTGAATGAACAAAAGATTCTTAACACTTTCATTTATACCCTTTCCTTCAATTATGGTAACACCATATCCCTGCTCTCTTAGGGCATCAGCAAGAATCTCCCCGTCACTTTGGTCAACAACCACTTGAATTGAAGCTAATCCAACGGCAATTTTTGATTCTATGGTAACACCCAAAAAGTTGCCTAAAGAAAATGCCGCCGCATAAATAAATACTTTAATGGGGTCTTCGGTAATGTTGTTTAAAACAGAGCTTACCACAACAAGCCAAATCATTATTTCAACAAAGCCCAGCAATGCTCCTTTAACTCTTTCGCCCTTGTTGATATATACCAACCTGATGGTTGAAATAGAAACCTCTATAATTTTCGCAAAGAAAATTATAAGATACAGGGCAGGGCCTTGTAAATTCATTAAAAAGTCCATATGTCACCTCTAATTATTAATAAGCTTATTCTAATAGCTTTATGATTAATTTGCAAGAGGTGCAAAAAAATAAATTTATGTAGGTATTGTCATCCTTCATTTTGTCATCCTGAGCGCAGCGAAGGATCCCATGCCTTTGTCATCCTGAGCGCAGCGAAGGATCCCATTTGTCATGTCATCCTGAGCGCAGCGAAGGATCCCAAGTATAAATTGCATCTGTCATTTTTCAATAATATAATGTATAATAAACAAAAAATAATATTGTAAAGGAAAGTAAACATGAGACTGAGATATGTTCCCGGCCAGTACGAATATTTGAAAAAGTGCGAAAAAGTCATCATGGAGCCGGAGAAATTAGGATATAAATTAAATAAAGCATTCAAAAATGGAGCCCCGATACATGTGGAGCTGGGCTGCGGCAAAGGCAGGTTCCTAAGAGAAAATGCAGTCAATAACCCTCATATCAATTATTTTGGATTTGAGAAAAGCATAAAGGTTGCATACAGGTGTGCAAAAGCAACCTTTGAAAAAGACCCTCCGAATTATTTTATTGTTCTTGCAAGCGGGGATATATTGAAGGAAGTATTTGAAGAAGGCTCAATCGATAGAATCTATCTTAACTTTCCGGACCCGTGGCCAAAAGCCTCCCACGCCAAAAGACGCCTGACCCATAAAAACTTCCTGGATGTTTATTGGGCTGTTCTGTCTGAGAAAGGTGAAATCCACTTCAAGACAGACAACAATGATTTATTTGAATACTCACTTGAGCAGTTTAACACAGACAAGTGGGAATTCGTCATTGTAACGAGAGATTTGCACAAGAGTATATACACGGAAGGCAACATTATGACCGAGTATGAAGAAAAGTTCGTAAGCGAAGGCAAAAAAATAAATAAACTGATAGTGAGGAAGAAAAATGCCTAATATAAAATATATTATTGTCTACCTAATAATTATAAATCTATTTTCTTTTATCTTATTTTTTGTGGACAAGCAAAAATCAAAAAAGGGCAAATGGAGGATTAAGGAGAGCACCCTCCATGCAGCAGGCTTCATGGGTGGAATAATAGGGAGCATTGCAGCCATGCTATTATTCCACCACAAGACAAAAAAACCGAATTTTATTGCAATTACAATTATTGCACTACTTTTCAACGCTTTTCTGGTATATGAATTCATAACAAATCTAAAATAAAATAACTGGGCAAACTCAGTCATTTTTCATATCTTAATTAAATTTCAAAGCCGTTATTGCTTCATTGCTTATCTCTTATATGCAACATTATGCTAATATACTATTTTGATTAAATACGGAGGAATACTTAATAATAAACATTATTTTGTAAATTTTATAGTACCGTTTATGGCAATATATGGTATAATGTATTAGGATATCGATTTCACAGCCAAAACTATTATTAATGAGGGTAAATCATGGAGTATAGGAATGCAACTTTAAGGGATATTAATCAAATCTCGCAGCTTCAAAAAAAATACCATATATCTACAATAAGCGAGGAAGATAAAGCGGACGGCTTCGTGACAACTTTGTTTACAGATGAACAATTCAGGGAATTGATAGAGAAAGAAAACGGGTTAGCCATAGCTTGTGACAATGACAAGGTCATAGCATATGCAATGGCAGCTTCGTGGCAGTATTGGTCGGCTTGGCCCCT
>DCDC01000078.1 GCA_002316225.1 Firmicutes bacterium UBA1065
TGATATTTTTATTATTTTTCAATAGGCAAGTCCACGGTTCCAGCCACTAATCGTGCTCTATAAAACAGTATAAGCAGCTGGCACCCTATGCAGCACAAATGCAAAAAAGGATCTCAAAATTTGAGATCCTTTCTTTATGAGTAATTATGCTTAATCTGTGAATATTTGTGTCCAATATGGTCTTCCGCTTGCATTTGTCGCATAACCTACACCAATCTTATTAAAATTAGGTGAAAGGATATTTGCCCTGTGTCCTGATGAATTCATCCAGGCATTTACAACAATCTCAGGTGTAGCTTGTCCTGCTGCGATGTTTTCACCCCATGCACGCCAGCTGATTCCGAATTGTCTTAACATATCTCCGGCACTTCCGTAGGTAGGTGACTGGTGGGCAAAGTAATTGTTAGTTGCCATGTCCTTTGATTTTGTTCTTGCTACGTTAGAAATTGCTGCATCCAGTTTTAATGCAGGCAAACCTGCTTTTTGTCTTTCAATATTTACAAGTTCTACTACTTTTTGTTCATATGTTAAATTTGACGAAGGAAGAGTTGTGTTGTTTTGTGTCGTAGAAGCCGGTTTTTCAACAGGTGCAGCAGGTTTTTGCGTTGTAGCAGCCGGTTTCTCAACCGGAGTTGCCGGTTTTTCAACTGGAGCAGCCGGTTTCTGAGCCGGTGCTGCCGGTTTTTGTGTTTGTGCTGCCGGTTTTTCAGCCGGCGCATATTGTTTTAATAACGCTTGCAAGTCAACTGTTTTTAAATCAACTACTTTACCGTTGATGGTAACCTTTTTGACGTTTTTTAATAAATCATTGAGATTATACTTATAATTTACGCTTGTACAATTTGTTGTTGCCGCAAAAGCTGACGTTGATGACAATGCCACTAATACAGCTAAGGTTAATGCAATAATTCTTTTTTTCATTTCGTAATTCACTCCTATATAGTCTTAGATTTTTAGAGACAGGTAAGACCTGTTTCTTAGAAACTATAGAACTTGTTAATGAGCTCCGTCATGCTAAAATTATAGCATCATATACCCTGTCTGAAAAACCCACAATAACTTTCTAAATTTCCAAATGTGGCAATAATATTACACATTTTTGCAAACAAAAGAAATAAATACAAAATTATTACAGTTACAAGGTCTTTTTTCAAAAATACTTAATAAAAGGTTAATTATTATGGTACCATATGTAAGGCCTTCAATTTATTGACACATTTACTTCTTGACAAGATTTCACATTTATATTATCATTCCAATTAACACGTTATTTGACTATGAAGGAGCTTAAGTAACACTTTGGTTACAATCCAGAGAGTGAACCGGCTGGTGAAAGGTTCACAGGACAAGGTGCGAAATACGACTCCGGAGTTCTGTGTGAAAAGCACAGCGGCTTACCTGACCGTTATATCAGCAAGAGGCGGCAGCAAATTAAGGTGGTACCACGGGTTATCTCGTCCTTTGGATGAGGTAACCCTTTCTTAATACTAGGGTATGAAAACATGATTAATTATGAAAAACATAAACACAAGGAGGATCAAGATGGAAAAAAGAAATGTTTTTGATGTATTAAAAGAAAGAGGATATATAGAGCAATGCACTCATGAGGAAGAAATAAGGGAATTACTTGGCAAGGAATCCGTAACCTTCTATATAGGCTTTGATCCCACCGCAGACAGTCTTCACATAGGCCATTTCATACAGATAATGGTTATGTCCATCATGCAGCAGTACGGCCACAGACCTATAGCTTTGCTCGGGGACGGGACCACAATGATAGGGGACCCCAGTGACAGAACCGGAATGCGGTCCATCATGACCTTTGAAACCATAACCAAAAATGCTGAAAACTTTAAGAAGGTATTTGAGAAATTCCTTGATTTTTCGGATGGAATGGCCATTATGCCAAGGAATTCGGAATGGCTCTTACCTTTGAATTATCTTGAATTCATGAGGGAAGTAGGTATCCATTTTACCATAAGTAAAATGATTGCGGCCGAGTGTTATAAAAACAGGATGGAGCAGGGCCTTACCTTTTTTGAATTCGGCTACATGCTCATGCAGGCTTATGACTTTTATATTTTGAATCAAAGATACAACTGCAAGATGCAGTTGGGGGGGAACGACCAGTGGTCCAATATAATAGCCGGAGTTGATCTGATCAGGAAAAAGGCCGGAAGGCAGGTATATGGAATGACCTTTGCCTTATTGACCAACAGCGAAGGCAAGAAGATGGGGAAAACGGAAAAAGGAGCCTTGTGGCTTGACAGGAACAAAACCACACCCTATGAATTCTATCAATACTGGAGAAACATCGATGATGCTGATGTAGAAAAATGTTTGGCCCTCCTTACTTTTTTACCCATGGATGAAGTCAGAAGATTAGGAGCCCTGGAGGGGGCCGAAAAGAACAAGGCAAAAGAAATCCTTGCTTTTGAAATAACTAAGATGATTCATTCGGAAGAAGACGCAATAAAGGCCCAGGAAGCAGCAAGAGCCTTGTTTGGAGGCGGAGCCGATTCAGAAAATATTCCCACTACTGAACTGACCAAGGCCGAATTGGGAGAAGGAATGACGGTCATCGACCTGATGTATAAGGCAGGCTTGATAAAATCAAAGAGCGAGGGAAGAAGGCTAATCGAGCAGGCAGGAGTTTCCGTAAATGATGCCGTTATAGACGATATAGGGGCAACAGTCAGCGAAAAAGACTTTGAAGAAGGAAAACTGATGTTAAAGAAAGGCAAGAAAACCTACCACAGGATAAAATTAGTATAAAACTTTCGGGGACGTGATAGTAAAACCGTCCCTTTTGTTTATTTATCTTAAAATTATTAATACTTTAAGGAAAATATGGTAAAATACTCTTATCTTAGAAAAAAGGAGTGATAGTTTGCTGAATAAAAGTCTTATTGAAGACACCCTTGCGGCTGCTTTGTCCACCGGCGGTGATTTTGCTGAAATTTTTGTGGAGGACAGGACCAACAACGGAATTGTCATGATAGGGGGCAAGGTGGAAAGCACCATGTCAGGAAGAGATTATGGCATAGGCATAAGGATCTTCAAAGGGTTCAACAGTGTTTATGCCTATACGAATAAATTCGACAAAGACACTTTGATTGATACGGCAAAAAAGGCTGCTAAAGCCCTTACGGGAAAAAATCCCAATATTATAATAGATCTTACCAAGACTGATGTTAAAAACATAAATCCTGTTAAAATTGACCCCTCAAAAGTTGAAAAGACAAAAAAGGTCCAGGTAATGAAAAGGGCCTACGACACAGCCTTTAATTATGATGAGCTTATTACACAGGTTACCATTTCTTATACCGATTTTACCCAGAATATCATGGTGGCAAATTCCGAAGGTTTGTGGAAAGAAGATACCAGGGTCCGCTCAAGGCTGGGAATTTCATCGGTAGCCAGCAAGAACGGGGAAATGCAGTCGGGATTTTTAGGTCCCGGGGCAAGCAGGGGTTATGAATTTTTTGAAGACCTTGATATAGATTATTATGCCAGGGAAGCTTCAAGAATTGCTCTTACAATGATTAATGCCAGGTACAGTCCCGGGGGCAGGATGCCCGTAATCATAGACAAGGGGTTCGGCGGAGTGATTTTTCATGAAGCATGCGGTCACGGCCTGGAAGCAACTTCCGTTGCCAAAGGCCTTTCCGTATTTGCCGGAAAAATCGGCCAGCAGATAGCCTCTCCCCTGGTTACAGCCATAGACGACGGGTCCATGCCCAACCAGTGGGGGTCCTATACCATAGATGACGAGGGAACTCAGTCACGGCGAAATGTCCTCATTGAAAAGGGAATTCTTAAGGGATATCTGGTTGACAAGCTGAACGGCAGAAGAATGAACATGGATGTGACAGGTTCTTCAAGGAGGCAGTCTTACAGGTTCCCACCCACATCACGCATGTCAAATACATATATAGACAAGGGAAGCTCAACACCGGAAGAAATAATTGCCAATACTGAAAGAGGTCTTTATGCTAAACATATGGGGGGAGGGTCCGTAAACCCCAGCACCGGAGAATTTAACTTTGCCGTAATGGAAGGATATTTGATAGAAAACGGCAAAATTAAAGAACCTGTAAGGGGAGCTACCCTCATAGGCAAGGGTACGGAAGTCCTGAATAAAATAGACATGGTCGGGAACAATTTGGACCAAGGTCAAGGCATGTGCGGGTCAGTAAGCGGAAGCATACCTGCAAATGTAGGCCAGCCCATGATAAGGGTTTCCGAATTAACAGTAGGCGGAAGGGAAGGTGGACTTTAGTGGATATAAAGGCATTGATTGATAAAATATTTGAAAAAGGCAGGGCAAGTGGTCTGGAAGATATGGAGGTTTATTATTCTGCCGGGACCAGCCTCACCCTTAAGGTTTTTCAAAAAGAACTTGAAACCTACAACCTTTCGGAAGGGGAAGGCCTGTCCTTAAGGGGAGTCTATAGGGGCAAGATGGGATATTCCTACACCGAAAAGGCGGATGAATCTTCCATAGACCGTTTAGTCAAGGATGTTATAGAAAATGCAACAATAATAGATTCAGATGATGAAGAAGTCATCTTTGAAGGGTCAAAGGAATACAAGAAGGTTGATTCCTTTAATCCAAGCTTGTCTGAGGTAAGGGAAGAAGAAAAAATCGAGTTTGTCAAGAAGCTTGAAGAAGAAGCCTTTAATTTGGATGACCGGATTGTATCTGTTCAGTCCTGCGTCTACGGTGACGGCTCGGGAGAAACAATTATGTCCAATACCAAGGGTCTTTACCTCCGGGATAAAAGCAACATTGCCTATACCTATATATCGGTGGTGGCAAAGGAAGGGGAAGATATCAAGACAGGTTTGGCCTACAGGACAGGCAATGATTTTAATAAATTCTATGCAAAGGAAATTGCAAGGGAAGCCGTGGAAGAGGCCCTGGCCCTTCTTGGCGCAAGCCCCGTAAAATCGGGGGACTACAAGGTCATTATCCGCAATTCTGCAGCAGCAGACTTACTGGAAGCCTTTACGGGCATATTCTCTGCCGAAGCGGTGCAAAAAAATCTTTCCCTATTGAAGGGAAAACTAAACGAAAAAATCGCCAGTTCTGTATTCACCCTGGTAGACGACCCTTACATGGAAGGGGGTCTTGCCTCCAGGTCCTTTGACGGGGAAGGGGTTGCCTGCAAATATAAGAAGGTTATTGACAAGGGAGTTTTAAAAACCTATCTGCACAATTTAAAAACAGCCAAGAAAGACGGGGTTGAAACAACCGGCAATGCCGGCAAGGATTCCTATAAATCATCCATAGGCATATCTCCCAGCAACTTCTATGTGGAAAAAGGAGAAAGAAACTTAAATGATATGATTGCAGACACAGACAAGGGAATCCTCATAACCGAACTGCAGGGTCTCCATTCGGGCTTGAATTCCATATCGGGAGATTTTTCTCTGGCAGCCCTGGGCTTCCTGATTGAAGAGGGGAAGATTTCAAGACCTGTTGACCAGATAACAGTTGCGGGCAATTACTTTGAAATGCTGAAAAATATTGAAGAGATAGGCTCAGACCTGAAGTTCGGCCTGCCTGGAGCTGCTTACATAGGGTCGCCTTCTTTGAAGATTAAGAAACTGTCAATTGCAGGAGAGTAAAAGAATAGGAAATTAAAAAAGGCAATCCCTTCGGATTGCCTTTCTTAATCGACCCTTTCCCGTTCGTTAAACAATAAAGTTATGCAGTATAAACCTGCCAAACCAACCAAACCGTAAACCAAGCGGCTGAATAGGGCTGTCTGGCCGCCAAAAATGGCTGCTACCAGGTCAAACTGGAATAAGGCTATCAGTCCCCAATTTATGGCTCCAATAATTACTAATAACAATGCAAATTTATCCAATTATCAATATCCTCCTATGAATATAATATAGGACTATTATTTCAAAAATTTTCTAAATTATGCATTATCTCAAAAAACTCTGAAATTCACAAATTATTAACAAAAATTTTCAGGATGAATATAATAAACTAAATCGTTATTTGATGATTAGGAGGTTATATATGGAGTGTAATAAATGTGAAGATGTTGTAGAAGTTAATGCTGATGCAAATGCTCAGTGCGATTCTGTTCGGGGCATAAGGGGAAGAAGAGGAAGGAACATTAAAGGTCGTGACAGGGACCGGGTTTTAGGCACGGGCAATATTGATTCTTCCTTGTTGTTTTTCTTCTTGCTCCTGGTTGTCATAGTGAGTGAAAGTGACTGTGATATAGAATTTGAAACCTTGCTGTGGTTCTTCCTTTTACTGGTGGCATTATTCAACTTTTTTGACTGATTTATCTTTTAAAATTGTCCAAACATAAAAATCCTGCTTGATTCTTCAAGCAGGTTTAATTTTGTTAAAATTGCGGATACACTATGAAATCCTTGAAAAGGAGTCCGCCGTAATCGATTGTTACACCCTTCAAACCGATTTCGCTGTCCTTGGATACTATTATGTCAAAACCGTCAACCTTGTATAAGTTATCATCTTCCGTTTGTTTCGCCGAAACAATCTTATATTTATAGCCTGCTCACCCAACCGGATATTTCATCAAGGTTATTGGTATATTTTTTTCCTTCATGAGCTGGAATTTTTCTTTTGCCCTGTCGGTTATCTCTATATTCATGAATCCTCCTCCGCTTTTTGCCTAAATCTTACTTGATTAATAAATATATTCAGTGATTAAATCACAGATATACAAAATCCCCTAAAGCCGGCTTCCTATAGGCTAAGAAGCTTATTTTTTATCTCTTCCCTGTTATTATTGACAATAATGATGTCAATAATCTCAACGGGCCTGTTTTTTAAAGTATATATCATATGAGACAAATCAATTGCTTCCTCAACATCATGGGTTATGAAGATCACGGTTCTTTGACTGGTTTTCCACATTCTTTTAAATAAGGAAATCATTTCGTTTTTCAGTTTAAAATCAAAACCTTTAAAGGGTTCATCCATGATCAGTATATGGGAAGGGTAGGCAAAAGCCCTTGCCAGGGATACCCTTTGTGCCATGCCACCGCTTAAGGCATCAATTTTATAGTTTTTATACTGGCTTAATTCAACCATTTCCAAATAGGTGTCAATTATTTTTACCCTTTTTTCATCCTTGTAAACATCTTTCAGGACAAAATCCATGTTTTCATAAACACTGTACCATTTAAGGAGGCGAGGCTCCTGAAAAACGTAAGAAAACAAGGAATTATCGACACCTTCAACTAAACCCTCATCAAGGGGGACTATGCCTGCCACAATATTTGCAATTGTGGTTTTTCCAACACCTGAAGGGCCAAAGAGGCAGGTTATTTTATTCTTTTCAAAGCTTATGTTGAAATCTTTTAATAAAACCAGGTCATCAAATTTTTTGCCGGCATGAACTAATTTAATCATGTTGGTCTCCTGATCTGAATATGAATTTAAGCAAGCCCTCAAACAAAAAGCTTAGAGAAATAATTATTATCGTCCAGGCAAACAAATCGGGGATTTCAAGGTAGACCTTGGAATCATACAAGAATCTCCCGATGGAATACTTGGGAAGACTTAAGACTTCCGCCGCGGAGGTAACCTTCCAGCCTATACCCAGAGCCGAAATCATTCCTGCCTGAATGTAGGGGAGGGATGAATACAAGTATACCGACTTTATCACCCTTAATTTTTTTATTTTATATACCTGGCACATTTCAAGAAGCTTGACATCCGTTGACCGGATGCCGGTAACCGTATTAGTCCAGATTATGGGAAAGCACATTAAGAAGGCTACAAAAATAGGGACATTGTTATCCTTAAACCACATTATGGCAATGATTATAATGCTCATGACAGGTACTGTTCTCATGATGATTATCAGGGGATTGAACAAATCATACAAGGGTTTGCGGATACCGCATACAATCCCCAGCATAATACCTGAAAGGCAGGATAAAAAAAATCCTGCCAAAGTCCTGTAGGTGGAGTAAAAAATTGTGATATAGGTTTCTTCAGAAGTCAAAAGATTTATAAGGGCGGAAAATGCAGCATGAGGAGATGGGAGATAAATCTCCTGATCTATTATCAGAGACCCTATCTCCCAGGCTAAAATCCAGAAAAGTATTACGAAAAATTTGCCTTTATTCCGCATAATAGAATTCATCATCCGGCATGCTTCCTCCTAACGAAGCAGGATTTGAATCAAATAATATCTGGTAAAAATCAGTCAAGCCCGGTTTAACATCCTGTGCCTTCCTAAATGTTATGCCGCAATAAGGGATTGCTTTTTCAACCAGGGCGGCATCAGGCATAATCCCATGTTTGGCTACCAATGCCGAAGCATCCTTTTGATTCTCCAGAACCCAGTTGACGGATTCTTCATATTGGTCCAGGAATTCTCTTACAAAATCCGGGTTGTTTTCCGCAAACTCCTTGTTTGCGATGATGCATCCGGTATATAATTCGCTTTTTCCGCCTGTTGCTTCATCCCATGCTTCATTTAAATCAATCAGAATTTTTACATTCGGGTTCTTTAGGGTGGTTTGAGTCACAAAAGGCTGGGGCAAAAGGGCAACAGTCGTATCTTCCGCAATGACGGTCTGGGCCAGACTTGCATGATCAAGTGCATAATCAAGCTCAACTTTGCCTTCAAGACCAGCTTGTTTTAAAATGTAATTCATGGCATAATCAGGGGTTGAGCCTTTAGCACTCATGCCTAAGGTCTTACCTTCCAATTGTGATACGGAGTCAATGTCCTCGGTTCCAACTATATACAGGTTTCCTATGGTATTTACCGCCAGCATCCTAATCTTGCCCTGGGTCTTATTGTATAAAACCGGGGCTAAATTTATGGGAACTGAAGATATTTGTATATCTCCGTTTATGATTTTTCCAGTCAGCGCATCAGGGGCTGCTTCCTGAATGTATTCAACCTTGTATTTTTTACTTTCCAGTGCCTTTTCATCAATCATCTTTATCATACCTATGGATGTGGGTCCTTTAAGCCCTGCAATCGTAACATTAACAGGTGTAACTTCAGCCGGTTCTTCCGCAGGCTGGGGTGTTTCATCCTCAGCTTCCTGGGGTGCCGGATTTTCTGCAGGTTGGTTGGAGCAGCCTGCAAAAAGGTTTAATACTAAAAGTACAACCAATAACAAACTTAATTTTTTCATATTGACCTCCTAATGTTTTTTGGACAAGGCGCTTTTAACGCTAAGTCCTTTAATTTTGCCTAATTTTCCGCTAAGAGCTCCAATGTCGTCATTAGTGCCGTCAACCATGACGGAGATGAGGTTTAGCCCCCTCTCCCTGTAAGGAATACCCATTCTTCCTATAATAATATGAGAATACTCATGCAGAAGCCTGTTCACTTCAGCTACCTGGGATGTATCTTCAATTACAATGCCTATAACTCCAATTCTCTTATACATATACACCTCAACAAAAAAATTCCTTGCACGACAAGGAATAATAATTTAATATTATTAAATTGTTATGTATTCCTTGCTCTTAGAAGTTCCTTAAGCTTAGATATGTTATTAATTTAACACTTTTTCATCTTAAATTCAAGCCCCTAATTATTAAGTTTATTTAATTAATAAGTTTTAATGACCCTTTACAGCTATGTCAATAAATGATAAAATGTGCGTACATGGTGCTTATAAACGAGGTGTTGTATGATTTCTACAAGGTTGTTTCAAGGAAGAGATAACTTAAGTCATATACTGGATATCAGGAAAGAGGTATTGGCCGATAAAGGTGAAATTACGGACATTTATGATGACTTTGCCATAAATGCTCTTTTGTACGATGATGATGTACCTGCAGGAACAGCAAGGCTCTTGTTTAAAGAAGGCAGATTCTTTATTGATATGGTTTGCGTAAAAAATCAATTCAAGGGTTTATACTATGAAGATTTGCTTATCAGGCTCCTGGTCAGGAAGGCAGTTTCCATGGGGGCTGAAAAAACCTACATGGAAGCAGGCGAAGACCTGGTTGAAATCCTGGAAAACATAGGTTTTAAAAGAGAAACAAAAGGAGAAAACCTCATGGTTAAAGTGGGAGACGTGGGCGGCTCCTGCAGCAGCTGATAAAAATAAGCATATAAAAAAATATGGACAAAGGAAAGAGCTTGTTATATAATAAAAAAGCCCAGGGACACAAAAAATATGGCCCTGATAATTGGTCAATATGACTCATTGGTCAAGTGGTTAAGACGCCACCCTCTCACGGTGGAAACAGGGGTTCGACTCCCCTATGGGTTATTACGGTATGGGGACACACCTTTTGTTTTAGCAGAAGGAATGTCCCTTAATTTTAGTGGAGGATAAAAATGGATTACAAAAAATTAGCGGATTTATTGTTTCCTAACATAACAAAGACAATCGAATACTATGAGAATGAAGTATATCCAAAAAGAAACCTGCCTGCCGGAGCCAAGGTAACCAGGCTGGCCCCCAGCCCCACGGGCTTCATTCACTTAGGCAACCTTTACGGGGCTTTTGTTGATGAGCGTTTGGCCCACCAAAGCGGCGGTATTTTTATGCT
>DCDC01000057.1 GCA_002316225.1 Firmicutes bacterium UBA1065
AAAAAGGTTGAAATTGCAGGAAAATTGATAATACTCATATATTCGGTTGATATTATCAAGGTTTTCCTGGACCAGGTTTTGATATTGGTAAACGGGTGATAAAATGAAAAAAATAACTATCATAGTAATTGCTTCAATCCTCTTATTTGCACAGACCAGCCCTGCTTCAGCCATGGAAGAAGCAATGGATGAAATACCTACTGAAACTTTGGAAGATTTTATATACAGCCAGAACTCATATTTTAAAGAAAGAAATATATTAATCCGTGATTTGATAAGGAATGCTTTCACAGGCAAGCTGGATTTAAGCTTAAAGGATTATCTGTCTTATGAATTAAAAAGGGAGCAGGGTTATTTCAAGGATATTTTAATGACCGCAATCAGTGTTTTTGTCATTTGCACGGCTCTTACAATAATTAATTATTTTACGGATGATTCCGAGGGAAAAAATGTTTCGGATATTGTTGTTTTAGCTTCCGTATTAATCATTTTTACTATTGTACTGAGGGATGTGCTGAGGGTAAAAAGCATATTAAAAAACGACTTTAAGGATTTTAAAACCATTACGGAAGAAATCAATGCAATATTCATGGCAGCAATGCTCACTTTCGGCAAGCTTAGTCTGCTGCAGTTTTTTCAGTCCTCATTGAATTATACCATAGGAATTGCCACCCAGTTCATATACACCTTCATCGATATTATGACAGTAATCATGACAGCCCTGATATTGACCAATAACATGAATAAGCTGATAAATGCCAAGCTGATGTACAAGGTCATAAAAAAAGGAACCCTGTTAATTTTATCCGCCTTTATTGTGATTGTAGTCATAAATTTTTCTGTACAAGGATATATATTATATAAAACGGATAATATTTTTATAAGTTCAATAAAGGCAATGTCCCCGTCCTCCCTTCCTCTTGTGGGAAATGCTGTTTCATCTTTTTTCGGGGTATTTTTGAAAAGCCTTTTGATGATAAAAGATGTTCTTGGATTTATAGTGATAGTTTTTATCCTGTCATCCTTTGGAGGCTCCATAATAAAGATTGGTATTGCATTTACGGTGTATAAGGTTTTGGGAGTCTTGACAGAGCCTGTTAACGAAAATATATCCAAGCTCATTTATGAAATGGCTGATATTTTCTATATTTACCTCATATGCCTTATTACTCCCCTGGTAATCATAACGGTATACTACTCAGTATTAATAAATTATATGAATAACATATTGGGATAACCATGAAAGAAACGATTGTAAATACCATAGTTTTAATCTTGATTTTTAACTTGATAATGATAGTTTTCCCTGATGGGAAGACACAGAAGTTTTGCAGGATTTCAATCAAACTTTTAATCATGATTTTCATTTTGGATAATATATTTCTTAAGGGGAGCTTGAACGTAAATTTCCTGGAAAGCACGGAAGCTCCTGCTTATGAGAGGGAAGTAAACCTAAATTCTCCGGAAATCATTGATTTTTTAAATAAGGAAATTTTCGGAGGAGAAGAAGTGGTTTCAGACATCATACTGAGTTTCAACAAGGAGATGGAAGTAAGTGCTTCCATATACATAAGAAGGATGTTGGGTAATGATGAGACTCATATGCTAAAAGCAAGCCTGGCTGAAATTCTTCAGGTAAAAAGAGATAACATTCAAATAAACGGGGGAAAATATGAATAATTTTATTAAAATGCTGAAAGAAAACAAGAAATTAAGTTACGCAGTCAATATTTTCATCTTGCTGGTGATAATATCTTTAATACTTAAGCTTGATTTTTCAAAGTTTTCACAAGAGCCAGCCGCTAATCCGGCAAGGGAAGATAAAAGTGAATCCTATGTGCAATCCTTAGAAAAAAGGATTGAGGAAATACTTGAAAAAATTGAAGGGGTCTTAAGTGTGGATGTTATGATTTACACAAAAAATACTCCTGTTTTGGAACCGGTTTTTGATGAAAATACAAGTGTGGAAACAAATATAGAGTCCATGAACGATGGCAGCAAAAGAGAGGTGAACAGGGAGACAAAACAAAGCAAGGTTGTATTGGGAAGGGATAATTCGGTGATTGAACGATATTACCAATATCCCGAAATATCAGGTGTGCTCTTGGTGGTAAAATACAAGGGCGATAAAGACATATACGGGATTCTTTTAAATTCCGTAAAAACCTTATTGGATATCAAATTGAATGATATTGAAATAATAGTATATTAACTAAGGGGGTAATTATGATAATGAGAAAAGAAACACTGGTATTTTTGGCATCTCTGGCAATAATATTCATTATAGGCTATATAAATATGAATTTGACGCCGGATAATGCATTTGATGATCTTGAAACAGGTATAGTTGAAACAACGGATTCAAATGGCCATATAGCAGAAATTATTGAGGGTGGAGTCAATGAAATCGAATACGGGGAAATTCTGCCTGAAGAAGAGGACTATGAAATCTTAGGCGATATTACCGATTTATCCGGTGCTGAGGAAGCTTCCTCCCAGGGTATTTTAGGTCTTCTGAATACCAGTTTTGCAAATTTCAAGCTCAACAAGGAAAAGGCAAATATGGATGTCCTGGATTATCTGGAGGAAAGCTTGAGCTCTCCTGCCATATCCGATGATACAAAGGCTCAGTTCGAGCAATTATTGCTCAAAAAGAATTCATTTATTGAAGCAGAACAGGGAATTGAGCTGATGCTTCAATCAAAGGGATATAATGAGTCGGTTGCCATAGTTGACGAAAGCATGGTTAAAGTTGTTACGAATGATACCATAGAGCAGGCAGATGCAACAATTATTTTGGATATTGTAGTATCGGAAACCAATTATACACCTTCTCAAATAAAAATTGTTAAATTCGATAATATTGATTTGTAATAATTTGCTACTTCTGCTATAATTATTTCAGGAGGTGCTATAATGGACAACGAAAAATTTGATTTCGGCCAGGTTAAAATATCCGATGATGTTGTGATAATAATCGCAGGTATTGCAGCAAGCCAGGTTAAAGGAGTCAGTACTGCCCGAACCGGAGTAGCCGACGGTATTACCAACTTATTTTCGAAAAATAATTATGCAAAGGGAATAAAAGTTGAAATAAATGAAGATACAGTAGTTGTGGACATTTTTATAAATGTTGAGTACGGCTATAGAATAAACCAGGTTGCCAAGGAAGTACAAGTTGCAATAAAGAAAGAGATAGAAACAATGACGGATTTGCAGGTGGCAGCCGTAAATGTCCATGTGCTTAATATTGTCCAGGATAAGGAAAAGGATAAAGACAAGGACAAGGATAAGGAAAAAGAACCTGTTGACATAGCATTGGAATAATTCAGGAAAAACAATCGATTGACAATGAGTAGGGGGACACACAATGTGTGCCCCCAAGCTTTGGTGTCAATTTATTTTAATTCAGGAGCAAGTATGAAACGTAAAGAAACAAGAGAAGAAGCCGTTAAAATTGCATACAGTATGGATATAAACAAAGAGTTCGACAAGAACAAGCTGGCAGGATACCTGGAGCATTTTGAGCTTGAAGACATGGATATGGATTATTTAAATAAAACAATTTCCGATATGGTTGATAATATGGAAAAAATAGACGAATACATTACCGACCATTCAAAGGATTGGAAGATATCCAGAATTGCCAAGGTTGATCTTGCCATCTTAAGAGTAGCCCTATCAGAAATACTGTATAATGAAACAATACCTGAAAGCGTATCAATCAATGAAGCAGTGGAAATAAGCAAGAAGTATTCAAACGAGGATTCACATAAATTCATTAACGGATTACTGGGATCCCTGGTAAGGTGTATAAAGAAATGACCTATATCCTTGGTATTGATACTAGTGCTTATACAACATCCATTGCTTTAATTGATGAAAAAACCGGAAAGATTCTTGCTGATGAAAGAAAAGTCCTTGAAGTAAAAGAAGGACAAAAAGGCTTAAGGCAGCAAGAAGCGGTATTTCAGCACTTAAAAAATTTACCGGAACTTTACTCATCCATCAAAGAAGACCTTTCAAAGATCCATGTTGTTTCAGTCAGCTCAAGGCCAAGAAATGTGGAAGGTTCTTATATGCCTGTATTTATGGTGGGCAGAAATTTCGGAAGAGTTATTTCCCACACCTTGAAGAGCGAATTCATCGTATATTCACACCAGGAAAACCATATCGGGGCATCTTTAATCGATAATTATAAAAACATCGATGAATTCTTAGCAGTCCACATATCGGGAGGGACTACGGAATTTATATCCGCCCGTAAAATTTTCAGAGGTTTTGAAACAAAAATTGTCGGGGGGACAAAGGATATAACCTTTGGCCAACTCATAGACAGGCTGGGAACAAAGATGGGCTTTCCCTTTCCCTGCGGCAAACACATGGAAGAATATATCCGTGATAAAAAAGTCCAAAAGCTTTCAACCCCACGTCCGGGCAAGGGTCCCTGCATAAACTTATCAGGAATGGAAAATTACTTTGTGAACCTGCTTGAAAAACATGAAAAAGACGAAATTATAACTTCAATGTTTGAATACATCGGAGAATGCATAGTAAACATCCTGCACTCCTTGTCCGGTCTCGGCTTCAAAACCGTTATAATATCCGGCGGAGTTGCATCCAACAGTTACATAAGGAATTATATATTAAATTGCCTTAAGGGGTATGAAACCATATTTCCGTCCCCGAAAAATTCTTCCGATAATGCTTTAGGTCTTGCCTATTTGCCTATTATTGACAGGTGGTACAATGAAAATAAAGCCGATTAAGGTTTCTGTTTTAAATCAATACATAAAAAAATACTTAATGGGAAATTCCATCCTTAACAATCTAAGGGTTGAAGGAGAAATAAGCAACATAAGGGTAAGCAAGACAGGCTATACTTATTTCTCCCTGTGCGACGAAAACTCCTGTATAAGTTGCATCGCTTTTTTTGCAGACACAATATCAAAAAACGGAGACAAAATAATTGCCGAAGGCGAGATTTCCGTATATGAAGCCAGGGGGACCTACCAGCTTATCGTTCGAAATATCGAAAGGTTAGGATTGGGCAAAATCCTTATGGATTTGGAAGTGTTGAAAGAACAGTTAAGGTCCCAGGGATATTTTGAACGAAAGAGGGAACTCCCTGCCTACCCTCACAAAATAGGCATAATCACTTCAAAATCGGGAGCAGCCATCAAGGATATACTAAAAACCTTCGAAAGCGTGAAAGCAAATATAGACATAACCCTTTACAATGCCCTGGTACAGGGAGAAAAGGCCAAGGAGAGCATTATTGCAGGCTTAAGGTATTTCAACAATACGGAAACCGAAGTAGTCCTTATTTCAAGAGGCGGGGGCAGTTTTGAAGATTTGAATGTATTCAATGATATGGAACTGGCCATGGAAGTATACAAGTCAAAAGCAGTAGTCGTAACCGGCATAGGACACGAAACAGACAGGACCTTGACTGATTATGTAGCTGATGTTTATTGCCACACTCCAACGGCAGCAGCCGAAAGAATCATTAGTGGCTACAAGGATATTGAAGATAGGTTGATCAATCTTGTATTTGCTTTAAAAACAGGGACAAGCAATGCCATATCCTTAAAAAAAGCTGACCTTATATCATCAAAATACATATTGAAGAGCTCTTTACCCTTAGAGGATATTTATAAGGCGGAAAACATGCTTAAGGATTATAAAAACCTGATAAAGAATGAGAGCGAAAGGTATATTAATGAGTATTGTACCGAATTGAAAATAACGGGTGAAAAACTGAATTCATTTGATTACAAAAGGCAGCTTAAAAGAGGTTTTGCTTTAGTTTCAGACAAAGAAGGAAATTTAGTAAGAAACAAAGACCAGGTAAGAGCAAATGATGTCCTGCAGATAAGATTTGCAGACTTTAAGGTTCAGGCGGAAACAATGGAAGTGGAAGAGGTGTGATATGGAATACGAAAGCTTTGAAAGCGCTTTGGAAGAATTAAAAAAAATAGTCGGTATTTTTGAAAACAAAAAGGATCTCACTCTTGATGACCTTCTTGAATACTATGAAAAAGGCATGAAGGCCTATGCCTTTTGTATGAAAAAGCTTGACGACACGCAAAAAAAGATAAGAATTATCGATGAAAGTATGTCCTAATGACCAAAACCCTCATCCTTTATATGGGGGATTTTAAAGTGCCGATAATTAATAAACAAAATTCTCATAATTATTAAAATTACCGATTGATATAAATGAAAACTTATGCTATAATTTTACTTAATTATCAAATAATTATATTTATATAAGAATATTTATGTAATTATCAAGGATTAAAATGAAAAACCACAGGCTTGACGTATATTTGCACGAGAAGGGTTACACAAACAGCAGGGAAAGGTCAAAGCAACTTATCATAAACAAATATGTATATGTAGATGATAAATTAATAACGAAACCCTCCTATCTCGTAAATGATGACGTTAAAATAAAAATTACCGGAGACCTTCATGTAAGCAGAGGTTATTTGAAAATCCAAAAAGCTATGGAGCTTTTTGATATAAGCCCTGAAAATAAAGTGGCGGTTGATGTGGGAGCTTCAACAGGAGGTTTTACGGAATATCTCTTAAAACATGGAGCAAAAAAGGTATACGCAATTGATGTAGGCAAGGATCAGCTTCATGAATCCTTAAAAAATGATTCCCGGGTCGTAAATCTGGAAAACACAAATTTCAGATACATGGACAGGTCTAAGATCATAGATGATATAGATCTTGTAACAGTTGACGTTTCATTTATTTCGCTCCAACATATTTTACCTAAAATTGTCGAAATAAGTAACAAAAACACAGATATTGTCGTATTAGTTAAACCGCAATTTGAAGCGGGAAAAGAAAACTTAGGAAAAAAAGGCATAGTTAAGGATAAAAAGGTTCATTTGGAGATTCTGAAAAATCTAAGCAATTATTGTAAATTAAATAATTTGAATTTGCTGAACATGGATTATTCCCCCATAAAAGGAGCAGAAGGAAACATAGAATATCTTGCTCACTTAAAAATTAGCGGAAGTCCAAGTGAAATCAATTTTCAAAACTTAATTAACAAGGCCTTTGAAATATTATAATAATTAAGAGGTGGCGAATGAAAAAGTATACCAGACAAACAAAAATTTTAGAACTGATTTCAAAAACCGAAATTGAAACTCAGGAAGAATTGGCAGAGGCCCTGAAAAATATGGGCATTGATGTTACACAAGCTACAATTTCAAGGGATATTAAAGAACTCAGGCTTGTTAAGGTGATGTCCAAGAGCGGCAAGTACAAATATGCTACTATAAGCCAAAGTCAGGAAGGAATAACGGACAGACTGAATAAAATATTTGAAAATTCCGTGGTTTCCATTGACAATGCTATGAACATGATTATTATAAAAACCATACCGGGAGCTGCTCAAATATGCGCGTCAGCCATTGACTACATGGGAATCGAAGAAGTTGTGGGAACCTTGGCAGGAGATGACAATGTTTTTGTAGCTGTAAGAAAAATGGAAGATGTTGACAGGGTTTTGCAGGAATTTAAAAAGCTGATAAGATAATGGTGATAATATGCTGCTTAGTTTAAATATAAAGAATTTTGCAGTATTCGAGGATGTATCCGTCAATTTTGAAGCAGGTTTTAACGTATTCACGGGTGAAACAGGATCCGGTAAATCCGTATTAATAAATGCCATTGAACTTATTTTAGGAGAAAGGTCATCGAGAGACCTGATAAGAAAAGGCAAAAAGTCCGCTTTTATTGAAGGAATATTTGAAATCAGCGATAATGATAACCTGAAAAAAAATTTGGAAAGTCTGAACATAGAGGTTGACAAGGATGACTTCCTGATAATATCCAGAGAACTCTTGCAAAACGGCAAAAGCATAAACATGATAAACGGGAGAGCTGTTCCACTCAATACAATCAAAGCATTGGGCAGCTCTTTAATAGATATTTATGGCCAGTTTGGCCATGAAAACCTCTTTAAAAAAGAAAATCATATAAAAATGCTTGACAGTTTGATTCAAAAGTACTTATCAGACGACTTTCGGACCTATGACCAGCTTTATGCAAAATATACCCGGCTTCTTGACGAAATAAACACCCTTAAACAAAAACTCATCAACAAGGATAAAAAAATTGAGCAGCTGAAATATGAAATAGATGAAATAGATGGGGCAAACCTTAAAGAATTTGAAGAAGAAGAGTTGCTGAAGAAACTTAAAAAACTTTCAAACATACAGGAAATTAAAAAGTCCCTGTATGAGGCTCTTTATATCCTCAACAACGACAATATAAACAATGTTTATGCCATTATCAATAAAATAAAAAGCTATGACGAAAAATTGGAAGAATTCCTTTCAAGGCTCGATGTTCAGTTGGAAGAATTGCAGCTTTTAACATATGACCTGCGAGCCTATTCGGATAACCTGGACCTTGATGAAAATGAACTTGAAAGCATTGAAAACAGAATGTCTCTTATTAACCGCCTAAAAAGGAAATACGGTTTTTCCATTGAAAAGATCATGGAATACAGGAAGGCCTCCTTTGAAGAATTGAATCTGCTTTTGGAAGCAGATTCAAAATTAAAGATATTAATAAGGGAAAAAGAAGAAACATATAAATTACTCAAGGAAAAAGCAGAAATAATATCGAAGAAAAGGAAAAATGCCGCAGAATACCTTGAAAAACAAATTTTGGTTGAATTAAGCGACTTGAACATGAAAAACATCGAATTCAAGGTAAAATTGGACAAAAAGGATTTATCCGGGGACGGGGCCGACAAGGTCGAGTTCTTAATTTCAACGAATGTGGGAAGCGACCTGAATTCCGTTCAGAAGATAGTTTCCGGAGGGGAAGCTTCAAGAATCATGCTGGCCTTTAAAAAAATAAAAAGCGACATTGGGCAAACCATGGTCTTTGATGAAATCGACATAGGAATAAGCGGCAAAACCGCCCAGATGACCGGTGTAAAAATGAATTATATAGCCAAAAACAATCAGGTTATATGTGTAACCCATTCTCCGCAGATAGCATCAATAGCAAAAAATCACTTTTTAATCGAAAAGAAAGTGATAGGCAATGAAACTTTCAGTACGGTCAAAAAATTGGACAAGGAAAACAAAATACGTGAGATTGCCAGGTTGTTGAGCGGTATGAAAATAACCGACAAATCATTGAACAATGCTGTTGAATTGATAGAAATTAACAGTAAAATAAGTGAATAGAAGACCTGGTATAAGGAAAAATTAAGGATAAAACTTTTAGGAGAGGATTTATGAAAATTTTCTTAAAAAGAGTTTTATTCTTTATTTTTTTTATTGCGGTGTTAATGACTGCGGTTTTTTTTGGTTTCAACCTGAAAACCAATCCCTATAAGTTTGCAAAATATGACCAGGTTCTTGATGCTGAAGGCAAGTATGTGATACCCGGAGGCCAGACCATAGGTGTTGAATTAAAAACAGAGGGAGTATTGGTTGTAGGTCTGGCTGATATAGCCAATGCCGAAAACATATCAACATCCCCTGCAAAAATGGCCGGAATCCAGATAGGAGACAAAATATTGGAAATTGACTCCATATATATGGGTAGTACTGATGATATTTTAAAATATACCGAAAGCATGGGAATTAAAATATATGAATTCAAAATAGAGAGGGCGGGTAAGATAGTGTATTTGACAATTACTCCCGTTCAAAGATACGAGAGTGAGGAAATCAAATTCGGATTTTGGGCACGGGATAATATAGCCGGAATCGGAACAATTACCTTTGTTGATCCCAAAACCGGAACCTACAGCGCTATCGGACACGGCATTTCAGATTCGGAAACAGGGAAACTAATAGATATTGCATCAGGGACCATATCAAAAGCAAATATTACAAATATCAAGCTTGGCAAAAAAGGCGAACCCGGTGAAATCATAGGTTATATTTTAAAGGATGAAAAATGCCTTGGAACGGTTTCAAACAATACGAATTTTGGAATTTACGGTAAAATTAACAAGGACAGCATGGGGTATTTCAGCGGGGATTTAATGGAAGTAGGGAAAAAGGAAGAGCTGGCTTTAGGCCCGGCTTATATGATTTCCTGCGTAAACAATGAACTAAAAAAATACAGGATTGAAATATCAAGAATATTTTATCAGAACAAGCCTGATGAAAAAAGTTTTGTCCTTAAGATAACGGATGAAGAATTGCTCAAAATGACCAATGGCATAATACAAGGCATGAGCGGGAGCCCTATAATTCAAAACAATAAAATAGTGGGAGCTGTGACCCATGTCTTCATGAATGATCCATCCAAGGGCTATGGGATATATATAGAATGGATTCTTGATCAAATAAATACAAGTGATTGTAATTAAAAAATTATTACAGGCACCAAATTCTTAAAATTACTGACCTACCTTTAATTAAAAATATCCGCTCACGGTTTTGGACACGAGTGATTCGTGTCCTTTTGTCATCATATTCTTCGGGCTATAGCCCTGAAATATATTTTAGTTTATCGACAAATTTTTAGTATAAATATGGAAAAAATATATATAATAGATATAAAAACCATAATCTTACAAAAATTATTAGGGTGATTTATTTCCAAAAAAAAGGGTTTTTTGATTATTTTGCGTATTATATTTATAAAGAGAATATTAGAATTATGAATTGGAGGTTTAAGATGCAAAAAAAAGTAAAAATTGTCATTGCTGATGATAACAAGGAATTCAGGTTAATTCTAAAGGATTTTCTTCTCAGCAAAAAGGTCTTCGATGTTGTTGATATGGCAGAAGACGGGTTAAAAGCATTGGATTCCGTCGAGAAACATGAACCTGACATTTTAATTTTAGACATAATTATGCCTCATTTGGATGGCTTGGGTGTTTTGGAAAGACTTCACAAGAGACAATTGGCCAAGTTTCCCAAGGTTATAGTTTTATCTGCCGTAGGTCATGATAAGGTTACCCAGAGGGCTATCAATATGGGAGTTGATTATTATATTGTCAAGCCATTCAATTTTGAATCCTTTGCCGAAAGATTGCTGCAAATATCCGAATTAGAAACTTCCAAGGTTCAAAACAAGGGTAAGGAAATCGTTTATAACGATAAGATGAACAATGAGCTGAGCCTGGAAGTTAAAATAACCGAAATCCTCCATGAAGTAGGCGTTCCTGCTCACATTAAGGGCTACCAGTATTTACGCACATCCATAACGGATGTTGTAAAAAATATTGACCTCTTAGGAGCTATAACAAAAGAGCTCTATCCAATGATAGCAGCAAAATATTCAACTACTCCAAGCAGGGTTGAAAGAGCCATACGCCATGCCATAGAAGTTGCCTGGACGAGAGGAAAAATAGAAACCATCAACAGCATTTTCGGTTATACTATTCATAACAACAAGGGTAAACCCACCAATTCAGAGTTCATAGCAATGATTGCAGATAAACTTCGTTTGGAGCAAAAGGTTTCATAAGAAGGCACCGGATGTTTATGTTCAAAATAGCTTGACAAAAACTTCCGTTGTTATTAAAATAAGTCCAACGATTAAAAATTGCAAGAATTAAAAGTGCAATTGTTTAATTACAGGAGGAAATGTTGAGCACTGAAATAACTGTAAAAAGCGAAAAAATTTTTGAAGGTAAAATAGTTAATTTACGGATTGATACTGTTGAACTGGAAAATCAAAAATACGCAAAAAGAGAAATAGTCGATCATAAAGCTGCCGTGTGTATTTTGGCCCTAAATAAGGATAAGGTGTTGCTGGTAAGACAATACAGGAAGGCAGTTGAAGACTTTATATACGAATTGCCTGCAGGTATCCTTAATATTGCCGAAGAGCCACATGATGGAGCTTTAAGAGAGTTAAAAGAAGAAACAGGCTACAGGGCAGGTAATATTGAATTACTCTATGAATTTTATACTTCTCCGGGTTTTACCAACGAAAAGGTATATTTATTCTTAGCTTCGGACCTGGTATATGAAGGAACGGATTTGGATGAAGACGAATGCATAGAAACAATGGAAATCAATAAAGAAGAAGCAAAAAAAATGATCGAAACAGGCAGGATAAACGACAGCAAGACCCTTATCGGCTTGATCCACTGGCTGCATTCGTAAAATATATAATAAAGAGAATTAAACCTCTTGTACAAGCATATATTATATAAAGCTTAACAAGAGGTTTTTTTTATTAAGAGCGGGCGGATTCCAAGGATGGGGGTTGTATATGAATAATACGGTTAAAAAACTGATACAATCTGAAACCAGGACTCTGGTTACCTTATTGGTAATATTTGCCGGAGCTTTGATTTTGTCGGCACTGATTTATTCCCTGGCGGGCAGGGGTACAATAGGGGCAATAAACTACTCCGGTATCAGCAATATGACCTTAATGCAAATTTTTTCCATGACTTTTAAAAGAAACATCCCTTATTTTTTGGCTGTTATTATCCTTACTTATCTGGGCCAGGATAAATTGACCAAAATTCTGTTTGCATTTATTTCGGTCTATTACGGCCTTTCTGTGATTTATATAATCAGGACCGTAGGATTGGATTTAAGGTATTTTTTACTTACCTTTACTGATTACTTAATATTTTTTCCGATTCTACTTTATTTTACATTTATTTCTAGTACAATATCAAAATATACAAAAAAAACAAAAAATATTGAGACTATTTCCCGTAAGTTTGATATAATAATAAGCGGGTATATTCAAATTTCTTTGTATTATTTAGTCATAGTGACAGCTTATTCTTTTATTTACTCCGCATATATATTAACTTTAAGCAGAATGTTGGTGAGATAATGGATCTGATGGCTTATAAGGAATATCTGACCCAAGGAAATTTTAGCGAGAACTCAGTCAAGTCATATATATATGATGTTAAAAATTTTGAAACCTATCTTCGTGATGAATATGGCCTTGACATAATTAAAACTAAAAAGGCACATATCCTGACCTATCTTGTGGCCATGCAAAAAAGCGGCAAAAGCTCGTCTACAATCATAAGGACTGTTTCAACCCTAAGAAACTTCTTTACTTTTTTAAAAAATGAAAAACTTATTGAGGACAACCCTGTCATAAACATCCGTAGTCCCAAACAAATAAAAAAGAAACCCCCCATTCTGACAGAAGAAGAGATAGGGGAGCTAATGATGCTACCTGACAAAAATACCTTTAAAGGAATCAGAGATTTGGCAATGCTGGAACTGATGTATTCTTCGGGGATAAATGTTTCAGAACTTATAAGCATAAAGATTGGACAAGTAAACTTAAGTGCAGGTATGATATTTATAAAGGGAGATAAGGAGAGGATAATTCCTCTCAGCAAATATGCAAATGAAGCAATCAGTATTTATTTAAACAACTTTAGAAAGAGTGAAGCAACCAATGATGATGAATACCTCTTTGTAAATATTACCGGTGAGCCCATATCAAGGCAGGGCATATGGAAAATGCTTAAATATTACAAGAGAAAAATGAATTTGAAGAAGGAATTATCTCCAATGGTTTTAAGATCTTCCTTTGCGGTACACTTGTTATCCCACGGGGCTGACCTCGGGACCCTTAAAGAATTAATGGGACTCAACAGCACGGGGGCCGCCCAGCATTATTTAAACAATGTTGAATATAAATCATTGGAAGTATTCAAGAAGACATTTCCGAGAAGCTAACCGGCAGGTAAGCACATGAATCATGTTAAAGTCATCGGGATAAAAACCGGTGTTTAAACTGCACCGTTATTGGTATAATGATATTAATGATATATGAATAAGCGGAGGGATTTAATATCCCTCAATTTAATCTTTTACAGGAGAGACGGATGATAAAAAGAATTATTTTGATAGTGCTGGACAGTGTCGGGGTTGGTGAACTCCCTGATGCAGCCCTCTATGGGGATGAAGGCAGCAACACCTTAAAAAACATCTACAAAAATGTTGAGAATTTTTCCCTGCCCAATTTGGAGCACCTGGGTATTTTAAACATAAAGGGATTGGAAGACATTAAAGGTTCAGAATCATTTTTGGGTTCTGTTGCTAAGTGCAATGAAAAATCAAAGGGGAAGGATACAACAACCGGTCACTGGGAAATCGCCGGCCTGATCTTGGACAAGCCCTTTCCTACCTATCCCCAGGGGTTTCCGGATGACTTGATTAAAGAATTTGAAAAAAGGACAGGAAGAAGAGTCATGGGAAACTATCCTGCTTCCGGAACCGAGATAATAAAGGAATTAGGCAAGAAACACATGGAAACCGGAAATTTGATAGTTTATACATCTGCCGACAGCGTATTTCAAATAGCTGCTCACGAAGAAGTGGTTCCTTTGGATGAACTCTATGATATTTGCAGGATTGCAAGAGATATGCTTAAAGGTCCCCATGGGGTGGGAAGAGTTATCGCAAGACCCTTCCTGGGGCAAGAAGGCAATTTTACAAGGACAGGCAACAGGAAAGATTTTTCTCTCGAGCCCTTCAGGGATACCATGCTGGATTATGTAAAAAACAGCGGCAGGGAAGTATTAGCCATAGGAAAAATAGAAGATATTTTTGCCAACAAGGGCATTACAAAATCTAATCATACCAAGAACAATGATGAAGGTATTAAGGCCACCATCCAGGCCATAAAGGAAGATTTTGAAGGATTAATCTTTACTAACTTAGTAGACTTCGACATGGTTTACGGCCATAGAAACGACATTTATGGATATGCCCATTCCCTTATGAGCTTTGACGATAAGCTTGCGGATATTATGGGATCCCTGAGAGATGATGATCTTTTGATAATAACCGCAGACCACGGGTGTGACCCCACAACGGCCAGCACAGATCATTCAAGGGAATACATTCCTTTGATCTTCTATGGTAAAAGAGTCAAGGCAAACAATAACCTGGGCATTCTTGACACTTATGCATGCATAGGGAAAACTGTACTGGATATTTTTGAAATCGAAAACGACCTTGAAGGAAAGAGTGTAAAAAATCAAATATTGAAATGAGAGAGTCTAAGTGACTGCTGCGTTTTAATGTATGAATCTGTAAAATATGGTTATTCTACATAAAAAGGAGGTACTTTTTTATGAAGAAATTTATAACCATATTTTTTGTGTTTATTTTATTGAATATGTCTGTTCTTCCCGCCTATGGCCTTGAACCTGGTGACCTGCAGTCCCGGTCCGCAATTTTGGTAAATGCGGATGACGGCCGGGTTTTATTTGAAAAAAACGCCCATGACAAGATGCAGCCTGCCAGCATAACAAAAATAATGCTCATGGTTTTGATTTCTGAAAGAATGAGAGATGGGCTGATAACACTTGACCAGGAAATGACCATATCGGAGAATGCCGCCAGTATGGGAGGAAGCCAAATTTATATGGAAGCCTATGAAGTACAGACCGTGGAAAACATGCTTAAAGCTATATCAATGAGGTCAGCCAACGATGCTTCGGTTGCCATGGCTGAGTTCATGTACGGGTCGGAAGAAAGCTGTGTTAAAGCAATGAATGAAAAGGCCAGGGAGTTAGGCATGAATGAAACTACTTTTACTAATGTAACTGGCTTGCCGGACCCCAACCACCTGACAACTGCATATGATATAGCCATTATGACCCGTGAACTCTTAAAGTATGACTATATGAACGAATACATGCTTACATGGATGGATTCCGTTTATGTAGGCAAAGAAAAGGATTCCGAACAGGTATTGGTTAATACCAACAGGCTGATAAACAATTATGATGGGCTGATAGCAGGCAAGACGGGTTATACAACCGAAGCAAAATACTGCTTGACGGCAGCAGCAAGAAGGAACGACACCACTTTGATTGCCGTGGTCCTGGGCTGCGACAACACCAAGATTCGTTTCAACGAGGTATCAAAGCTTCTGAATGAAGGATTTGCCAATTATAAAAACTTTGTTTTCCACAAGGCGGGAGAGGTGATCACTTCTACCCCGGTCTATTGCGGAAAAGAAGAGACGGTTAACATAACAGCAAAAGAAAACATCAACTATTTTACAGAAAGTAATTGCAAGCTTGAAGATTTTAATTTAGAATATGTAATAGATGAAAAACTGAAAGCTCCTTTGACCACCGATACAAGGATTGGAAGGGCAATATTGTCCAAGGATGGCCAAGTTTTGGGAGAATTTGAATTATACCCTGCATCAAATGTGGAAAAGGAAAATTTATTTAAATTTTATATAAAAAATTTTTTAAAAACCATCATAAGATAAGGAAGATTTGAGAATGGATTATTCCGTGAACATAAACGTGTTTCAGGGGCCTTTTGAACTTTTGTATCATCTCATAGAAAAAAAAGAAATAGACATTTACGACATACCTATATCTGAAATTACGGACCAGTACCTGGAATACCTGGAAGAGATGATGCAATTCAACATGAATGTGGCAAGCGAGTTCATATATATGGCAGCGACCCTCATTGAAATAAAATCCCAAATGTTATTGCCCCAAAAAGAAAAAGCGGAAGACCCAAGGCAGGAATTGGTTGCCCAATTGTTAGAATACAAGTTATTTAAGGATATATCGGAAGAATTGAAAAAATATGAAGAAGAAAGCAGCTTTTACATTTCAAAACCCAGGGAAGAAATGGCATTGACTTCAGACTCGAGGACTGAGCAGCTTTTTTTAAATGAAGTAACCGCATATGAGCTTTACAATATTTATCTGTCTTTAATAAAAAAACAAAACTTCAAAATAGACACGGAAGAAAAGTTTAAAGTATACAGGGAAAGTTACCGGGTCAAGGACTGCATGGAAGAGCTTATGAAAAAAATCAAAAAATTCGGTAAGATTTCCTTGTTTGATACATTCAAGGAAAAGCAAAGAATATCTAAGGAATATGTCATTACCTTGTTTTTAGCCGTATTGGAGCTTACTAACAACAGGGGAATGAAAATTTATCAGGATAGACAGTATGGAGATATAATAATTTGCCGGCAGGAGAAGAAATGAATCTGAAAAGTGTTTTGGAAAGCCTGATGTTTGCTTGGGGAGAACCCTTAAGCATCAATGAAATGTCAAAAATATTGGAAATACCGGCTAAAAGCCTGATTCCCGTCCTGGACGGAATGATTGAGGAATTCCGGGATAATAAAGACAGGGGCCTCCTGATACAAAAGTTTGGTAATTCCTATCAGCTTACTACCAAGAAAGAGAATTACGAATATATACAAAGCCTTTTGGAAAGTACCGTAAATAAGAGCTTATCAACCGCAGCAATGGAAACCCTGTCCATAATTGCCTACAAACAGCCGGTAACCAAGGTTGAAATTGAGAGAATACGCGGTGTTAAGTGCTCCCAGGTCATAAAGGGCCTTCTTGACAAGGGCTTGATAAAGGAAGCAGGAAGGCTTGATAAGCCGGGAAGACCCGTTATCTATTCAACTACGGATGAATTTTTGAGACATTTCGGTTTAAGCTCAATCAATGATTTACCTTCATTGGAAAATGACAAAGATATCAAAGAAGCCGAAATGGCATCATCATTATAAGGATAAGGCGGCCCGGGGTCGGCCGCCTGGCATAAATTGTAAAAGGCGCTATAAAAGGGTATACATAATGATTATAGTAATAATGGTTCTTGCGGGGGGACTGTTTTTTTTATATGTGAATTTCAAGTGCATGATTAAAATTAATATTACTTTTTCCTTCTTATGCATATGCTTTTGCATGATTCTTTTTAAAAAAAAGCATTTATATGAAAGGAAAATAAACTATAGCGGAGCCATAAAGGTACTTGGGAAATACAAGGCCCAGGAAGCAAGAAGCAAGGTTAAACACAAGTTAAAATATTTTAAACATATAAAAAGGGCACTTAAATTATTTTATGTTAAAGATATTTTCTTTTATCCCGAATGCATAAGGGGAAAAGAGTCCTTTGCTCTTGAATTTGTACTGGTAAACAGGATCTTTAAGAAATCCCTGCTCAACAGATAATCATGTTATAAATTTCTTTTTTAAGGGCATAATCATATTAATTTCCAAAAAGAAAGGGGATAACATGAGCAGGGACATAGAAAGCATAATTAAAACAACCTTGGAGAACATAAATAATTTGACTGAAAACGAAAAGCTTATCAGCAGTAAAATAACCTATGACAACACCAATTATTTGGCCATATCCAAGCTGAATATGAATTTTATCATAGGAGGAAGCGATATAGACAAAAAATTTCGCAATGTCGATTTAAAACCCTTTGCCGGAGCAGCATACGTCAACCTGCAGCTGAATCCGCAGATTCTTATTTATGAAACCCCGGATAATGATGTCAGGACCATCAATATTAACAATGAAACAACAGGAGGAGACTTAACATCATCCATCATGAACATCATGTCTTTCATAAAAGAAATAAGGGAGAAAAGGGATTGTGATTTTTAAAAGAACACTGATTTTATCAATAATATTTTTCTTGATTTTCAGCGGGATTATAAAAGCTGAAGCTATGCCGGAAATCTCGGCACAAGCCTATGTATTGATGGATGCAAAGTCAGGAAGAATTCTTAAATCTCACAATGCAAATACAAAGCTTCCAATTGCCAGCACAACCAAAATAATGACTGCTATACTTGCCCTTGAAACAATCGAAAACTTAAATCAAAAAATAGAAGTCCCTCCCGAATGTTGCGGCATAGAAGGCTCAAGTATATATTTACAACCTAAGCAAAGTGTGTCTGTTATAGATTTATTGTATGGTACCATGCTCAGGTCGGGAAATGACGCGGCTGCAGTTTTGGCTAAATTTGCAGGCAGAAATGATTCCGAAGGTTTCATAGCCATGATGAATAAAAAGGCAAAAGAATTGGGTGCCTTGAACACAAACTTTGTAAATGCCAGCGGATTACATGATGATAACCATTATTCAACAGCTTACGACCTGGCCCTTATAAGTGCCTACGCAATGAAAAATGACACATTCAGAAAAATCGCCGCCAGTGAAAAATACAGGGCTGAAAGCATGAACAATATATTTTACAACAAAAACAAGGTTGTTTATCAATACAAGTATGGTACCGGGATTAAAATAGGATACACAAAAGCAGCAGGCAGGTGCCTGGTTGCATCGGCAGAGAAGGATGGTACAGAAATCATAGCAGTACTTCTCAATGACAACAATTGGTTTAATGATGCCTATAAAATTTTCGACTGGGCATTTGAAAATTATAAAACCTACTCCATAGTTGAAAAGGGACAGTTTGTAAGGTATAGCCCGGGAAAAATTCCCATCTTTATCGATGATGGCTTTAGATGCGCCCTGACTGATAAAGAAATAGGACAAATCCGTTTTGAAGCTGACCTTGAGCCGGTCCATATGGCAAATGATTCGGAAGTCAGGATATGGGGTACTTACAACATATATCTTGGTGAAAACAAGCTGCATACCGGAAGGCTGATAAGCAAATAAAGCTCGCCATGCGGGTTTTATTTTTGCCTTACCCTAGTTGGTTATTGATTTACAAATCTGAAACCATATAATATAATGATGAATAATGATATTGAAACATTTGATAAAACTTAGTTCAGGGGGGATTTATGGCTCTGGAAAGACTACATAAATATCTGGCCAGGTGCGGAATAGCTTCAAGAAGAAAAGCCGAAGAATTAATACTGCAAGGGCAGGTAAAAGTTAACGGTATAGTTGTTAATGAGCTTGGAAGCAAGATTGATCCGGAACAAGATACAGTAACCATAAAGGGCAAAAAAGTAAATGAGAAAGAAAAATATACCTACATAAAACTGTATAAGCCTGAAGGCTATGTCACAACCGTAAAGGATCAGTTTAACAGGAAGACTGTAATGGATTTAATAAATATTAAAGAGAGAATTTTTCCCATAGGCCGGCTGGATTACAATACTTCAGGACTATTGCTCCTTACTGATGACGGCAACCTTGCAAATAAATTAATGCACCCCAAATACCGGATATACAAAACCTATGAAGCTGAAATCAGCGGCAGGGTAAGTAAAGATTCCCTGGATTTACTAAGAAGCGGAGTTATTATTGACGGCTATAAAACCGCTCCTGCCAGGGTAAAAATATTAAAGGAATTCCAAAACACTTCAATTGTACAAATAAGCATCCATGAGGGAAAAAACCGGCAGGTAAGAAAGATGTTTGAAACGGTTGGTCACAAGGTAATTAAATTAAAAAGAATATCCTTTGGAAATATTGACTTGAGCAATATGAAACCGGGAGAGTGGAAATATTTAACCCATCATGAAATCAAGTATTTAAAGGAGTAAGGATGGATAAGAAGTACGGTAAAATTGCAGAACTGGTACATTTTCTTATAAAAGGAAGTTACGAAGGGAAGGAAAATCTTAATTTCCTTGATTTAACCTGCGGAAATGGGAACGATACCTTATTTTTGAGTTCTTTAGCAGGTCCAAAGGGCCATGTGACCGGTCTTGACATCCAGGAGGAGGCTGTGGAGAGGACTAAAAATCTTCTTAAAGAAAAGAGCAAGTATAATAATTATACAATTATAAGAGACAACCATGAATTTGCAGAAAAGTATATCAGGAATAAAATTGATGCAGCCGTGTATAACTTAGGATACCTGCCTAATTCCGATAAAAATATTGTAACTCAAGCCCAAACAACCATACGGTCCATAAACTCCTTGCTTCCATATTTAAAGGATTCAGGCAGAATATATATTACTGCCTATATTACCCATGACAAGGGATATGAAATATATAAAATATCGGATTTCTTAAATTGCCTGGACAAGAGGCTCTTTAATGTAATTCACATAAACCTTGTTAATAAGGATAATAACCCTCCTGAATTATACATTATTGAACAAAACTTGTGATTTTGTGATTCCAACGCAGTCAGGTAACTCTGACTTGCATTTTATCAGTAAGTCTAATATATATTAACCATAAATAAATGATTCCCTGTGAAAAGGATGCAATAAATGAAATAAATCTTGCAAAATCAACATTTAAATGATATTTAACTTGCAAATTTTGCAAGATATGTTATAATGAATACATAGAATTAGGGTCTTAGCCCTCATGTATTCATTTTTTAATTACAATTAATGAATACATGGCAGTAGGAGGAATTTTTATGGATGATGAAAAGGTTCTTTTACAGAACATAAAGTGGTGCAAGGGATGCGGAATATGTGTCGGTTTTTGCCCTGCAAAAGTTTTAAAAATTAAGAATGGTAAATGTTTTGTTGCTTATAAAGATAAATGTATATTTTGCGGTCAGTGTGAACTCAGGTGTCCTGATAATGCCATATACATCGGAGGTAAGAAATGAATGACAAGGGATATAAATTAGTACAGGGGAACGAAGCTTGCGTTGAAGGAGCTTTAGCTGCAGGCATGAGATTTTTTGCCGGCTATCCCATAACCCCCTCAACGGAAATAGCAGAACTTTCTTCTCAAAGACTGCCCAAGTTAGGCGGGAAATTTATACAGATGGAAGATGAGCTTGCAAGCATGGCTGCCATCATAGGGGCATCACTTGCAGGTATGAAATCAATGACTGCAACCAGCGGACCCGGCTTTTCCCTTATGCAGGAAAATATAGGGTATGCAGCTATTGCAGAAATACCATGTGTTATTGTTAACGTTCAAAGAGGGGGACCCAGTACGGGACAACCTACATCTCCGGCCCAGGGGGATGTGATGCAGGCAAGGTGGGGAACCCATGGAGACCATCCGGCTATAGCCCTGACACCCAATTCCGTACAAGAAACTTTCGAATACACGGTCAAGGCATTTAATTTAGCTGAAAAATACAGGACTCCCGTCATTCTTCTGATGGATGAAATTGTGGGTCATATGCGAGAAAAAATGACATATAAAAACATTTCGGATTTGGAAGTAATAAACAGGAAAAAGCCTTCCTGCAAGCCGGAAGAATATGTGGCTTACAGGCCGGATGAAGATATGATACCTCCGATGGCATCCTTCGGTGAAGGCTACAGGTACCACGTAACGGGATTAACTCACGATGAAACTGGCTTTCCTACAAACTCCAACGAAATATCCGAAAGACTGATTAAAAGGATAGTTGATAAGGTAGAAAAGAACATCGATGATTTCTCATATTTTGAAGAATACAAGATGGAAGATGCGGAAATGGCCATAATAGCATACGGGGGAGTATCCAGATCGGCTAAGAGTGCCGTTGACCAACTTAGAAAACAAAATATTAAAGCCGGTATGTTCAGACCAATTACCATTTGGCCTTTCCTGGAAAAACAAGTACATAAGGTTTCCTTTCAGGTAAAAGAAATATATGTGGCGGAAATGAACCTGGGACAGTATTCATTGGAAGTTGAGAGGGCTGCATGCAAGAATTGCAAGGTTAGCAAAATTAACAAGGTAAACGGAGAATTAATAACTCCCGAAGAAATCATCGAAGCACTAGGAGGCAGGTATGAACTGTAGCGAAATAACAAAGAAATATTACAGGGTAAACAGGCTTCCCCACATATGGTGTCCCGGCTGCGGTCACGGAACTTTAACCAATACAGTGGTGAGGGCAATAGATAGGCTTGGCTTAAACAAAGATGAAGTGGTCATAGTGTCCGGTATAGGGTGTTCCTCAAGAGCTCCCGGTTATTTGGATTTCAATACCCTGCATACAACCCACGGTCGTGCCTTGGCATTTGCAACAGGCATAAAACTTGCCAATCCCAAGCTTCATGTCATCGTAATCATGGGAGACGGGGACAGTTCGGCCATAGGCGGTAATCACCTCATTCATGCTGCAAGAAGAAACATAGATATTACAACAATAGTGTTCAATAACAACATTTATGGAATGACAGGCGGACAATTTTCACCTACCACACCCTATGGTGATTTGGCAACCACCGCTGCTTACGGTAATATTGACAAGCCCTTTGACCTTTGCAGTTTAGCCCAGGGGGCCGGAGCAACCTATGTTGGCAGGGCAACGGCTTATCATGCGGTTCTCATGCAAAGATTGATAGAAAAGGGAATTCAAAACAAAGGATTTTCTTTTATAGAAGGTTTGAGCCTCTGCCCTACTTATTACGGTAGAAAGAACAAAAAGGGCAACGCTTTCAAAATGCATACCTTTTTAAAAGAAAACTGCATTGATAAAAAGATAGTTGACAAGGACCCGGAAAAGGGCAAGAATAAGATCATAATAGGTGAATTTTACAACAATCCTCAACCTGAATACATTGAAAGCTATCAGGTAATCACTGACATGTTCCAAGGACGGGGGGAGAAAAATGGAGAAGTATGAAATAAGGTTAAGCGGTTCGGGTGGCCAGGGAGTTATCCTGGCATCCATAATCCTGGCAGATGCCGCAATTGAACAAGGTTTAAATGCTATTCAAACCCAGTCATACGGGCCGGAGGCAAGGGGCGGTTCCAGCAAGGCTGAGCTTATAATTAGCAGGGAAGAAATATCTTATCCTAAATTAAGAAAAGCAAACATACTCCTTTCCCTCACTCAAAATGCATATGACAAGTATATTGCATCTCTGGACAAGGATGGCATACTGATAGTTGATGAAGATATTAAATTATCCGGAAATTATCCGGTTAAAACTTACAGGCTTCCTATATTGAAAAATGCGGTTGAAAAATTTGAAACCGCCATGGTAGCCAACATAATTTCCGTCGGAGCTATCTATGAACTGATAGGAGAGGATGTTATCGATAAGGAAATAATGATTAGGTCCATAAGTGAAAGAGTTCCTCCTCCCACGATCCAAAAAAACTTAGAGGCATTTGAAGAAGGAATTAATTTGATAAGGGGTTATTATGAATAATAATTTAATAAGTATTATCAAAAATAACTTTCATAAATTCAGTAAAAGCCAAAAGCTAATCGCTCAATATATTATTGAGCATTATGACAAGGCTGCCTTCATGACGGCAGCAAAAATAGCCGAAAGGGTTGATGTGAGCGAATCTACCGTTGTGAGATTTGCAACTGCCTTAGGGTATTCCGGTTATCCCGAAATGCAGAAAGCCCTGCAGGTTTTAATAAAAAACAAGCTTACTGCCGTTCAGAGGATAGGACTTCAGGAGGATGTCGTAAACGATAATATAAAACTTCATAAAAAAATACTAAAAAGCGAAATGAACAATTTACGATATTTGTTTGAGCACTTTGACATGGAAGCCCTGGACAAGGCAACGGAACTTATATTAAAGGCAAACAGGGTGTATGTTTTGGGACTGAGAACATCATCAACCTTATCCAACTATTTAGGATTTTATTTGGATGTTATCTTAAATAATGTCAAGGTCTTAAACAACAGCGGGGTCAATTCCTTATATGAAGAAATAATAAGAATAAATGAAAATGATGTGCTTATTATAATAAGTTATCCTAGGTATTCAAGAACTACAATCGATGCTGCCAAATTCGTAAAGGAGCGTAAGACAAAAATAGTAGCAATCACGGACACCGAAGAATCCCCGGCATACGCCCTGGCAGATGTTTCTCTTTTGGCAATCAGCAATATAGTTTCCTTTGTCGACTCCCTGGTTGTACCTATGGCAATAATAAATAACCTAATAATCAATATAAGCCTGAGAGAAAAGGAAGAGATAGTAGAATATTATAATGTCCTGGAAAAACTTTGGGACAATAACAGCATATACCAAAACTTTTAAAGCTATGAGGATTAAGGGGGCGAGGATCTTGCCATTGGCAGGGTCCCCGTCCCCTTGTCATAAAATTTATGTTGTTATATTTTGCAATATATACTATAATGTTTAAGTGCCGAAAGACATTAAAATGTTCTCTTTCATGACGATTTTAGCCGGGAAAGGAAAATAAGATGATTATAGCAATAGATGGGCCTTCAGGAGCCGGAAAAAGCACTGTTGCAAAACTATTGAGCAAGGAACTGGGATTCGAATACATCGATACCGGGGCTATGTACAGAGCCCTTGCATATAAGGCATACAATCAGGGCATTGAAATAAACGAAAGCCAAATTGAAGAAATGCTAAAAACAACACATATAGATTACCATGATAACCAGATTTATTTAGATGGGAAAAATGTCGAAAATTTAATAAGAGAAGAAGCCATTTCCATAGCAACTTCAAAAATATCCGCCTTAAAGGTTGTCAGAGAGAAAATGGTTGAACTCCAGCGAAGAATTGCAGCAAATAAAAATGCGGTTCTGGAAGGACGTGACATTGGTACCGTTGTATTTCCCGATGCAGACTACAAATTTTTCATAACGGCACCGGTGGAAGAAAGAGCCAGAAGGCGGTATGAGCAGTTGAAAGCAAGCAATATAGAGGCTGATTACGATAGTGTCCTAAGAGATATGAAAAGGCGGGACCAAAATGATTCAACAAGGGAGTATGCTCCCCTTAAAAAGGCTGAAGACGCTATACTAATAGACACCAGCAGGATGGAACTTAAGGATGTCGTAAAAGCAATTACCGGATATATCGGAGGAAATAATGTTTTATAAAATAGTGGTTTTTGTTTTAAAGATTTTGGTATTCTTAATCTTTGATTTTAAGGCATATAACAAGGAGAATTTAGACAAGACAGAGGGGGGCTTAATAGTTTGCGGAAACCACAGGTCCATGGTTGACCCGGTCTTATTGGCCGTTTCCACAAGGCGGCAGATCCATTTCATGGGTAAGAAGGAATTGTTTGAAAGCAAATTCTGGGGCTTTATTTTCAGAAACTTGGGGGCTTTTCCAGTTGACAGGCAGGGAGTTTCCTTGTCGGCAATAAAAAACTCCCTTGATGTTTTGAATAAGGGAGGAGTTTTAGGCATCTACCCGGAAGGAACAAGGGTTAAGACCGGATATGACGAAAACAACGCAAAGGCAGGAATAGCCCTGATAGCTAATAAAGCCAATGT
>DCDC01000197.1 GCA_002316225.1 Firmicutes bacterium UBA1065
AAATGTTTCTGTGTTTGAGGGCTTTGTTGATACGCCTCCTGTATGAGCTCCTGAGCTTATTTAAATAGTCATCAAAGGTCTCAAAGGTGTTTTCAAAGACAAAGCTGGACAAGGTTCTTGCATTTTTAAGGATTTCCTTGTCTGCATTCAGGATTATCTTCAAGCCCTTTCTTTTCTTTATGACTTCAAGAGCCTTATTTAAATCTCCAAAACAGCCCCCTTGGGATAAGGAAATGGGAAGTCCTACAATCTGGACTCTTACGTTTAAGGGGAAAATATTCCTGAAGTTAAATAAATTCAGTTTTCTCTCATAACTTATTATTAAAAAGTCCTCCGTCCCTTCATAATATTGCCTGCAGGGATTTATTTCTTCAAGGAGGGACAAGAGTTTTATATATTCTTCGTCTATATTTACAGTATTTGCATTTTTAAGCTCATCGGCTTTATATATTATCATACAAGATCCTTTACATAAGCTTTATATTGTTTAAATTCTTCATCTGCCCACTTGATGCCGAAGCTTTTTGACTTTATGTTATCAGCCAATATCCAGCTTGATTCCATGGTTTCATACCTGCCCCTGGTACACTTGTAGCAATAATCAAACAGGGCCAGTATGGCTCCCTTGTTTCTTTCTGCGGGAATAACCCCTATTTCAACTATTTTAAATGTTTTTATTTTGTGAGAGAAGAGCTTGTTTTTAATCACAGTTTTTATGCCGACACTTTGACCTTTTTCAATTAATTCATTGTAATCGGGATACCAGAGCATGAAACCCACCGTTTGGCCTGACTTTTCAACAAAAAGTAAATTTTCTTCCTTCATCAGGTATTTTAAATCCTTGAAGAGCTCGTAATCCTCTTCCGTCTTCCTTGTGTAGTAAAACAAATGATTGCTGAAGGCTTCATTGTTGATTTTTGTGTATATTTCGATTTCCTGCTTAAAATTCCTGAAATTTGCTTCCCTTACGGTATATGTTTTTTTAAGCTTTTCTCTTACCTCTTCACTTATCAAAGGAGGCGAGTTGACCATATCCTTTTTGTAAGAAACCATATTGATAGTCTGAAAGCCGCTTTTTTCAAAATAATCATTATAAAAGTCAGGATTGTAAGGGGAACCGAAGCTTTGTCTTGTATCGAAGCCGCTTGCCAAAAAACCAAGACCGTAATTAACATGTATATTAAGGGAGCCGGTTAGTTTGAAAGCTTTCTTTTCCCTGGCCTTTTCAACTGCCCTTTCTAAAATCAGGTTAAAGGCTTCCATGTTGTATCCTTCAGACTCAAAGAAGGATATTTGCAGGTATTCGGGCATTCTTTCCGCATGGGCCAAAAGGGCTGCCATTATTATTTCTTCATTATTTACAACCATGACAGGTTCAATATCAACAGACTTATTAAGGACTGACCTTCCGAACAAAATATTCTTAAGCATGCCCGAGAGAGTATCTCTTTTTAAATCATGGTTTAAATATTGTTTTTTATAAAATTCCAGAAAATTTTTTATATTATCATTTTTTGCTATGATTAATTCCATGCTTGCTCCCTTAATTTTTATAGTACATTATAGCATAGCTTGTTAAGTATTACAAAATAAAAAAGACTGTCCCCCAGTCTCAGAAAGATAACAATATATTCCTTATGAGTAATTTTTGAGGAACAGCCTGAATAATCTGAACTAAGCATTGTATTTCACACTTACGTCAAAGGGCATTTTTATAGCTCTTGTAACCGGCTTCCAGATCGCCTGGGCTAAATAAAAATCTACCATGCTGTGGATGACGGTCCCCACACCAACCAGGAGTAATACGGAAACCACGAATCCTTTGGTGTAATAGGCGGTAGCCATACCGTTTCCAAAATAAAAAGGCATCACAATCAAGACTTCACTTATACCGTGTATAAGAGCAATAGCCAAAGAAAATACTTGCGATGATTTAAAGGATTTTAAAGTATCCGGGTATTTTTTCAGATATATGGCTCCGGCTGAGGCAAAGACCAGGTGCACCCCTGCCCGCAAAACTATCACTAAAGGAAATCCGGCCAAAAAAAATCCTGCTGTCGTGCCGGCTGCAACAAATATAGCTGTAGCAGGTGAAATGAACATTGCTATAAAAATTGCCACATGGCTGGCAAGGGTAAATGATGCCGGCTCAAGGGTTATTTTAAGGGGTGATATTATGGGAATCAGAATTCCTATTGCGCACAGGAGGGCGGATACAACCATTGAGTGACTATTATTTCTATTCATTCTTCTATCCTTTCCGACTTATATTGTCTTGACATATGTCTTGACACCTATGGACAAAATTATACTTTAAATTTTCATCCTTGTCAATAACTATATAGAATCTTGCTTTAGGCCTGGTCCAAAATAATACCTTTATCTTTTAATACATTGATTATCCTCTTTTTTGTCTCTGCATCCCTGCATTTTATTGTGTGAAGGTGGATGCCGTAGGTGAGGCTGGATAAAGGCTGAACTTTATTGTCTGCCACTTTTTTCAAAAACAGGTCTACATCATACCTCGACCTGATTTGGAGCTCTCCTATGATTTCTCCGTATATGGGATGCTCAACGGTTACATCCTGGACTGTGCCCCCGTTATCAACAATGGCATAGAGTTCATCACCCATGGTCTTTTCATCATGGCAGCATGCTATCGTAAATACGGTCTGGCTGTCGGCCTCCCTTTCCAATACATATCCTCTTGGTGTGGCCGATATTTTAATTCCTCCTGCCCGCATAAGAGCAATATCTCCCACTATAACCTGGCGGCTTACGGAAAACTTTTTGGCAAGATATGAACCGGTAACCGGTTCTGTACACTTGATTAATATTTCTTCAATTTTTTTCCTTCTTTCTTCCGAAGTCATTGTAAGCCTCCTTCATGCTCAGAAAAAACGAGGCCGGCATCTGTTCTGCCGGCTCCCTGTATGCAAAATCGGAGTGAAAGGATTTGAACCTTCGACCTCATGGTCCCGAACCATGCGCGATACCAAGCTTCGCCACACCCCGACAACATTAACATTATAAGCGCCGGAAAGGTTTTTGTCAATGATATTTTTCCTTATGGCTGCCTTCCCTTTAATTGCTTATTTTAAAATAATTTTAGTTTTTTTATTTGAAACATAATATATCTTTCATCATATCATGAATGTGACGGGTTTTATATTCTTATTGCCATTAGCTCATATGGAAGTTATTTATGAATAATAAAAATAGAATTCAGAGAAGCATGTCCCTTGGCACTGTTGAATCAAATGCAACCGGATTTCTTAAAATCAATGTTTACCGCCATGTTGAAAGAACTCCTGTTGCCAATGCCTTTGTATTGGTATCAAAATTAGTTATATTAGGTTATTATAAAGAATCCGGTTCCGGTTATTATCTGGCAACTGACACTTCTGATGAAAATGGCTCAGTTCCTGCCTTTGAACTGCCTGTCCTTACCGGTGAAAATGAAATGTATAATGTAGCCGTTCAGGCTGAGGGTTTTTGTCCGGCTTATATACAGAATGCTCCCATTTATCCTGGTATAACAACAACTTATAATGTGTATTTACGAGAGATTGGTACCAGCGCCGGTGAGCCCAATTATTATTTCATATTGCAGCCGGAAATACCCGGGCGTGATAGAACCATCATTCCTTAAGTCCCGCAAAAAGTTTTGTAATTGCAAAATGACGGGGGCGGAAGGTCCTCATATTCTTTTTGGTCAGGAGTATGGGCAAAAGGCTTTGATAAAACATTGATTAAATTATTCATAACACTGTAATCCCCCTCTTCATCGGCTGCTCTTAAAGCTTCTTCTACCCTGTGATTCCGAGGTATGACCGCTGGATTGGAATTTTTCATCAGTTCAAATACTTCCTCTTTTGTTTGAGCTTGTCTTTGAAGACGAGCCTGCCACTTCTTATGCCATTCTTTAAATTCTCCGGCTTCAGCAGCTATAGGGTCTCCGAAAGTCAGTTTAAGAAAAATATTTGTATAGTCTTCATTATTCTTTTGCATTATGTTAAGCAGCTCTCCAATTAATTCTTCATCTGCAGCTTCCTCATTGAAAATTCCTAATTTTGACCGCATGCCTGACATCAGATTCTTATGATACAAGGGGTTGAATTCATTTACTGCATCCTGGGCAAGCTGAACTGCCTTATCCCTGTTTTCGTTAATAAGGGGCAAGAGGGTTTCTGCAAATCTGGATAAATTCCATAGCCCTATCTTGGGTTGATTTTTATAGGCATAACGGCCATAGGTGTCAATAGAGCTGTAAACAATATCGGGATTATAGGCATCCATGAAAGCACATGGACCATAATCGATAGTTTCCCCGCTTATAGCCATGTTGTCCGTGTTCATAACACCATGGACAAAGCCTGTGAGCTGCCACTTTGCAATTAATGATGCCTGCCTTTTTACAACCTCCTTCAGAAAATGAAGGTATTTATCAGCCTCCCTTGCCAGGTCCCTGAAATGCCTTTCTATGGTATAATCCGCCAATTGCCTTACATTTTCCCGGGTCCCGAAATAAGCGGCATATTCAAAGGTTCCAACCCGAATATGACTGCTGGCAGTACGGGTTAAAACCGCTCCTTTAAGGATTTTATCTCTTATAACATATTCTCCCGTGGTCACCACGGCTAAGCTTCTTGTCGTTGGGATCCTCAAATTATGCATGGCTTCGCTTACAATGTATTCACGAAGCATTGGACCCAGGGCAGCCCTGCCGTCTCCTCCCCTTGAATAAGGAGTTATCCCCGAGCCCTTTAGTTGAATATCATAAATGCCTCCTGGGGTAACCTGCTCTCCCAAAAGCATTGCCCTGCCGTCCCCAAGCATGGTAAAATAACCGAACTGATGGCCGGCATAGGCCAATGCAATGGGTATGGACCCTTGAGGCAGGGCATTTCCGGATAAAATTTCCACTCCTTCCCGGCTTTTAAGTTCATCCGTATTCAAACCCAAATCTTGAGCTAAATTTTCATTTAAGGCCACTAATTGAGGAGACCTGACCTTGCTTAAATTTAATTTGGAATAAAAAAAGTCCGGAAGCCCGGCATAGGTGTTTACTAAATTCCAGCTTGTTTTAATATTTGTCATATTACCACCAGTATTTTTTTATTTTATATTTACCTGAAACAAGATGATTAAACTATAATTTAATTTGTAAAACTACAAAATTTTAGTATAAAAATTATGCAGAAAAAAATCTGCATTAATAATTTATAGTATTTAACATTTATTTACCAATCTTATTCTCGCGAGCGTAGAAGAACAGGTACTGCTGGGCCAGGCCTGCATATTGTCCGAATTTTTCTTCTGCAAACATTTTTATGTCTTTATCCCTTGTATCCTTGCTGAGATATAGGGTCTGCATAATCCTCCTTATCCAGACATCAACCGGAAAAGTATCGAAATGTCTCATTGAAAACAAGAGGATGCAGTTAGCCACCTTGTCCCCTATTCCGTTATAGGTTTTCAGATAAGCCAGGCCTTCATCATAGGTCATGTTTTTAATATTGTAAATTGTTTCCCTTTCCTTCAAAAACCTGCTGGCTGCTTCCTTTATCCTGGGAGACCTGAATCCTGCCTTGCACTCAAAAATTCTCTCAACAGGAGCATTTGCCAAACTTTCTGCTGTAGGAAAGGTGTAATAATCCTTGCCCCTGTATGAGCAGATATAATCACCAAAGCAAGCAGATAAATTCTCAATAACTCTTTTTATCATGGGAATCCTGTTGTTGGCTGAAATCATGAAAGAGATCATGGTTTCCCATTCATCTTGCCTTAAGATTCTTATGCCGTAACCGAATTTGATGGCTTCCTGCATGATTTGGTCGAAGCTTAAGGCTTCTTTTACGGCTCCGTAATCGGTATCCAGGTCAAAATATTCTTTTATGGTTTCATAATCCCCTATATTGTTAAATTCAACCCTGGTACCATCCTGGAATACATTTATGACCTTGTTTTTTACCACTCCCGTATAGGACCCGTCTTCTTCCTTGTTCCACCTGAAGCATTGGCCGCATTCAAAAATATGGTTTACATCGAAATCTCTTATATCCTGAATTATTATTTTATTTTTCTCCTGTATTATATCCATTATGTTTAGTCTCCCTTTTATAGCTTCAGTTTCTTCAAGGCATCCGCCAAAGCTGTATTTATGTTTTCATCCGATTTCTTGTTCAGCTTGGACAAGTATTTGGCTGCTTCCCTGCTTGAAATGGACGTTTTTTCATTTTCCTTCCTTTTCATGAAGGCTGACAACTTTTCCCTGTAGCCGCAGGCACAGACAAAAATTCTGCCTTCTCCTTCCCCCTTAAGTTCCAGCTTTTTATGACAATTTGGACACCTTGCATTGCTGATCTGAGAAATATTTTTCCTGTAACCGCATTCCCTGTTTTTACATACCAGGAAGGTTCCTTTCTTGCCTTTGACTTCTAAGAGGTATTCCTGGCAATTGGGGCACTTTTCCCTAGTTTCATTGTCATGGACGTATTTTTTATCGCTGTTTTTGATTTCTTTTATGATTAATCTTGTGTAATCGATCATATCATCCAAAAATTTATTTTTGTCCAGATTGCCCTTGGCGATTTCATTGAGCTTCTGCTCCCATTTTGCAGTCAAAACCGGGGATTTCAAGTCCTCAGGAGCTAACTCCAAAAGCTGTCTTCCCTTGGATGTGGTGTAAATGTATTTATCTTTCTTCTCTATAACAAAGCTATTAAAAAGTTTATCGATTATGTCAGCCCTGGTTGCAACCGTACCCAGGCCCCCTGCTTGACCTATAGTCTTTTTAAGGTCCTTGTCTGCATTTTTCATGTATTTCACCGGGTTTTCCATGGCAGACAGGAGGCTTGCTTCCGTAAACCTTGCAGGAGCTTTTGTTTCCCCTGTTGTTTTCTTTATTGATGAAATACTTAGAAATCCTTTTTTTAGTTTATTAAGTTCTTCCGCGGCAAGCTCATCCTGGGCTTCTTCATCCTCATAGCTGCCGTATATTTCCTTCCAGCCAGTTTTTAATGTAATCCTGCCTGAGGAAGTAAATTTTTCATTGTTTATTTTGGCTTCTATAATTATTCTTTCATATTCAAAAGGATCCGATAAAACTGCAAAAAATCTTTTTACAACCAAATCAAATATTTTTCTTTCCCTGTCCGTCATGTCAGCTAAAACAGCCCTTTGTTCAGTGGGTATTATGGCATGATGGTCTGAAACCTTTGAATTGTCTACAAAGTTCTTATTGGGCTTAAGTGGGCTTGAACATATTTTTAATCCTGTTTTGGAATATGGTCCCACACTGACTGCCCTTACCCTGTCTTTTAATGTTTCAACAAGGTCATCGGTTAAATACCTTGAATCTGTTCTTGGATAGGTCAAAACCTTATGGCGCTCATACAGGGCTTGCATTATGGACAAGGTTTCCTTGGCGGAAAAGCCGTATATATTGTTTGCATCCCTCTGCAGTTCTGTCAAATCGTACAAAAGAGGGGCATGTTTAAGAAGCTTCTTCCTTGATATATCAATAATTTCCAGTCTTTTGCCCTTTAAGCTGTCCATGGTCCTGTCGCATTTTGCTTCGTCAAAAATCCTTTTATCATTATTATCATGCCAGGTGAATTTAAAATTGACGGCTGTCACCTCAATGCCGTAATACTTTACGGGCTTAAAATCCCTTATTTCATCTTCCAGGGCCTTAATCATGGCAAGGGTGGGAGTCTGTACCCTCCCGCATGATAACTGGGCATTGTACTTGGTCGTCAAAGCCCTTGTGGCATTTATACCTACAATCCAATCAGCCTGAGCCCTGGCCAGGGCAGATGCATAAAGGGACTCATAGAGACGTCCGTCTTTGAGATTATTGAAACCCTCCCTTATGGCCTTGTCTGTTACGGATGAAATCCATAGCCTTTTGATAGGTTTTTTGACACCTGCTTTTTCTATAATCCACCTTGCTACCAATTCCCCTTCTCTTCCGGCATCTGTGGCAATTACGATTTCTTTTACATCGCTTCGGAGCATCAGTTCTTTCACTGTATTGAACTGCTTCCTTGTCTGTTTGATCACTTCCGTTTTCATTGATTTGGGGATTATGGGCAAGTCCTCCAATTGCCAGCTTGCATATTTTGAATCGTAGCTTTCCGGGTCTGCCAAGGTAACCAGGTGTCCCAAGGCCCATGTTACGATATTATCTTTTCCTTCCAGATAGCCGTTTCCTTCTTTATTGCAATTCAATACCCTTCCCAAATCTTTTCCCACTGAAGGTTTTTCTGCCAAAATCAGTCTCATTTCTTTACCTTTAAATTTTATTTTTTCATTACAGATTATATCATAGGTGTAAGCCCATGAATAAGTTTGAGTATATGATTCCGGACACCATATACTCGGCTTGCTTCACACCGATACATTGAATGCATTCATTATATCATATCTGTCAAAATTTAAAAAGAAACCTTGCGGTTTCCAAATATTTCATATTATGTATCAATTTCCACCTGGTCTTTTTTTCTGTTGTTGTCAGTCTTTATATGCTCTAACTTGGTAACAGATACCTCATAAGCAGTCCTGGTTTCGTAAGTGTCATTTTCGGTTTTCTTTTGATACTTCCTGCTTTGTATCCTTCCCCAAATTTTTATGTGGTCTCCCACCTCCAATTTTTCGCAGTATCTTGCATTTCTCCCCCAGGCTATGCAAGGTATGTAATCGGACTTGTTGTAGGACCGGTTGACCGCTATTAGCATATCCGTTATTTCCCGGCCGAAGGGGGTTGTTCTGAACTTAGTTTCTTTGCAGAGATACCCGTTTAGGTAAACCTCATTCGGGTGCCTTTTCAATTCTTCAAGCTCATTTTCATCGGGAACATATATATCTCTTACGAAAATCCTCAGCAAAAGCTTGTTGCTGGCATTCTCATATCTGTTATAAGACCTGAACTGTCCTTCAAGAACTATATGATTTCCAATGTCCATATTTATATCATTAATTATCCTTTCGGATATAATAACAGGCAGGATATCCTTGGTATCGCTTAATCTTGGTACTTCTATAAAAAATTCGTAAAATTTTTCTCCGAAAACTTCATGGCTGAACTCCAATTCACTGTGTATTTTACCTACGATTTTTATATAATTGGACTGCATCTGTTTATCAATCATACATTTTTCCCCCTATATTTGTCTTATATATTTCATTAATATTCATTGCCATAAAATATATGCTTTCAAATGCTAAAAAGTTGTCTATTTTTTTCTTAATCTCTGCATATATTTAAACATTGTTTTTTAGAAACCCTTATTATATAATTAAATTATTATCAGGTATATACGAAAGTAAAGGACGGTTATTATGAAATTAGGAATAGTGGGACTTCCAAATGTAGGTAAAAGTACCCTCTTTAATGCAATAACGGCAGCCGGTGCCGATTCGGCCAATTATCCTTTTTGTACCATAGAACCTAACATAGGGGTTGTGGAGGTTCCGGATAAAAGACTGGATTTTTTGACTAAGATGAGCAACTCGGAAAGGACGGTTCCAGCAGTCATTGAATTTTTTGATATTGCCGGCCTGGTAAAAGGGGCCAGCAAGGGTGAAGGCTTGGGAAACAAATTTCTTTCCCACATTAGAGAGGTGGAAGCTATTGTCCATGTGGTGAGATGCTTTGAAGACGAAAACGTAATCCATGTGGAATCAAGCCTGGACCCGAAAAGAGATATTGAAATAATTGAATTGGAGCTGATTTTGGCAGACCTGGAAGTAATGACGAGACGGCTTGACAAGGTCTCCAAAATGGTCAAAAATGACAAGAGCCTGCAGGCAGAGTACGAATTGGTAAAAAAAATTGTCGAAGGTCTGGAAAGTGAAAAGCAGGCCCGCCACCTGACCTATACGGAAGAGGAATTAAAGCTTTTAAAAACATTTAACTTATTGACTGCAAAACCTGTTTTGTATGTTGCAAATGTGGATGAAAACTACTTTTCAGACCCATCTGCCAATAAATATGTGGATATTGTAAGAGACCATGCATCGATAGATAATTCTGAAGTAATGGTTATATGCGGCAAAATCGAAGAAGAGCTGTCCCAGTTGGACGAAGATGAAAAGAGAGAATTCCTGGCGGAGATGGGCCTCGGGGAATCAGGCCTTGACCAGCTCATAAGGATAAGCTACCGCCTCCTGGGTTTAATAAGCTTTTTTACTACGGGCCCCATGGAATCAAGAGCCTGGACAATTGTTAAAGGCACAAAGGCCCCTCAGGCGGCCGGCAAAATTCACTCGGATATGGAAAGAGGCTTCATCCGTGCAGAGGTCACAAAATACGACGATGTGGTAAAGTGCGGTTCAATGCTGGCTGCAAGGGAAAAGGGACTGATGAGGCTTGAAGGCAAGGACTATGTAATGGAAGACGGGGATATAGTTTTCTTCAGGTTTAATGTATAGTAATTTTCAGCATAAGAGTTTAGGCAGTATAAATGCCTAAACTCTTTTATTTTTATAATTCGATTTTCTTACCCTGTTCGGCTGACAGGTATGCTGCATAAATTATTTTTACAGTGTCTTTTGCCAGTTGGAATCCTGATTTCGGTTCCCTGTTATAGGCAACAGCCTCCATAAAATCCTGGATCTCATTTGTGTAACCACGAATAATCTCATCTGAAACGAATGGATTATTCCACCCGGTTTTACTGGGCAGCATTTCAGAAATAGGTACATTGTCCAGCCCATCTTCATCAAGAAAGTAAGTGCTCATCAAGTTATTTAATGTCAATGTACAATAAATAGCAGCATCATTGCAATAAAGCTCTACATAGTTCTTGCTGCCACCAAGCAAGGTGTCAGTAGCTATAACCACAGCCCTTGTACCATCTGAAAATTCAATTATTACGGTCCCGCAATCTTCCACATCATGCGGCCTTGCAGCAATATGCCTATGCTCATAATCAGAAAGGCTTGGAGTGATTCGCGCCATGTCTGCAACAACACTCTTGACTTTAATTTCAACATTTCTGGCTTTTGCTTCCTGTTGTTTCAGCCAAAGAATGGCAGAAAGCGGATGTGTTCCGGTACGAATAAAAGTTCCTCCGCCGGTTTTTTCCCATTCGCCTGCAACCGGTGAACTGGACCCTTTAAGGCTTTCTTCACCCTTCATATATAAAATGCGACTTTTTTTGGCCTGCACGATTTCCGCGGCTTTTAGTATGGCTGGAGCGTAAACAAAGTTTTCTGCATACATGAAATATTTGTCTGATGCCATAATTGCATCTTCAATCTCTCTGATGTTCTCCAAACATCCTTCATACATCTTTACTTTTGAAACTCTGTCACCGATTGGTCTTTCATCTTCGGGGTTACCGAAGTATCCGGTCAAAGGTTTTTCGCATATAACATGTTTCCCTGCATTAAGAGCTTCGATTATTAATTGTGCATGCATATATGGCGGGGTACATATATCAATTACATCCACTTCCGGGTCATTAAGAAGATCATCAAAATTTGCAGTGGTAAATTCAAATCCGTATCTCTGTTTTGCTGAAGCCAATTCCTCCTGTTTTGCAAAAACCCACTTATACCGAACATTTATGCCGTATACTTTTGTATATCCACCCATATGAAGCTCTGTTGCCCGTCCGGCTCCTGCCATTCCAATAGTCACTGTCTTTTTCATAATTCACCTCATTGAAGTTAGTAATTTAATTTTTTTGCAGACTTGCCCTTTGTCTGTTTAATCAAAATGTAAACGTTTTATTTGAATTTATAATATCACTCAAAATAAAAAATATCAATACTGAATAACAGTACATACATCGAGTTCTACTTATTTTTTCAGGTTTAATGATAAATATTATGGGGACACTCCTCCTTCTTTGGGTACTCTAT
>DCDC01000047.1 GCA_002316225.1 Firmicutes bacterium UBA1065
ATGATTATTATCAGCCGGAGGCATATGTACCCAGCAGCGATACCTATATAGAGAAGGATGCATCCATAAATGACGAGATCGACAAGTTAAGACACTCTGCAACTGCCGCTCTTTTTGAAAGAAGAGATGTCATAATCGTTGCCAGTGTTTCCTGCATATACGGACTGGGAAGCCCTATAGATTATGAAAACCTGGTTTTGTCTTTAAGGCCGGGAATGGTAAAGGACAGGGACGAAACAATCAGGAAGCTTGTGGAAATTCAATATAAAAGAAATGATATAGCTTTTACCAGGGGAACCTTCAGGGTAAGAGGAGACACCATTGAAATCTTCCCCGCATCATCCTCTGAAAAAGCCATAAGGGTTGAATTTTTCGGGGATGAAGTTGACAGGATAACCGAAATAAACACGGTTACAGGGGAGATTTTGGGGAGGAGAAATCATGTTTCAATATTCCCTGCAACCCACTATGCCACAACAGAGGAGAATGTGACCAGGGCTGTCGAAAGCATCAAGGCTGAGCTTCAGGAAAGGTTGAAAGAACTTGAAAGAGAAAACAAGCTTCTTGAAATGCAGCGCCTTGAGCAGAGAACAAACTATGACATCGAGATGCTGCAGGAAATGGGTTACTGTAACGGGATTGAAAACTATTCAAGACATATAAACAACCTTGAGCCCGGCGCAAGACCCTATACCCTGCTTGATTATTTTCCCAAGGATTTTTTGATGATAATAGATGAGTCCCACATGTCGATTCCCCAGATAAGGGGTATGTACAACGGAGACAGGGCAAGGAAAATGACCTTGGTGGAATACGGGTTCAGGCTGCCTTCGGCTTTGGATAACAGGCCTCTCAGGTTTGATGAATTTGAAAGTATGATCAATCAGGTTATTTTTACAAGCGCAACCCCGGGACCCTATGAGCTTGAACACTCCCAAAATGTTGCTGAACAGATCATCCGTCCCACGGGGCTGATAGACCCGCCTATTTATGTAAGGCCGGTGGAAAATCAAATTGATGACCTGATAAATGAAATAAAGAAATCAACAGATAAAAATCAAAGAGTCTTGGTTACCACCCTCACCAAAAAAATGGCTGAAGACTTGACGGCTTACTTAAAAAGCACCGGAATCAAGGTCAGGTATCTTCATTCGGATGTGGATACATTAGAGAGGATGGAAATAATAAGGGATCTGCGAATCGGCGAATTTGATGTCCTTGTGGGAATAAACCTTTTGAGGGAAGGCCTGGATTTGCCTGAAGTATCCTTGGTTGCCATCCTTGATGCAGACAAGGAAGGCTTCCTCCGCTCGGAAACTTCACTGATACAGACAGTGGGAAGGGCAGCCCGGAATATTGACGGAAGAGTTGTCATGTATGCCGACACAATAACCGGTTCCATGGAAAGGGCTATCAAGGAAACAAACAGGAGAAGAGAAATCCAGGACAGGTACAACAGGGAGCACAACATTACCCCTAAATCCGTCATTAAGGGTGTCCGGGATGTAATTGAAGCGACCAAGGCAGCCGAGGAAGAAGGCAAATACAAGATTAAGGATAAGGAAATCAGTATTTCTGAATATATTATAGAATTGGAAAAAGAAATGCGTTTGGCTGCAGAGAACTTGGAGTTTGAAAAAGCAGCATATTACAGAGACCAAATAAGAGAACTGAGGAAGAATAATGGACAAAATTATAATTAAGGGAGCAAAGGAAAACAACCTGAAAAATGTCAGCATTGAGCTTCCAAGAAATAAATTTATTGTTTTTACGGGGGTCAGCGGCTCGGGGAAAACTTCCCTTGCTTTTGATACCATATATGCCGAAGGACAAAGACGTTACATTGAAAGCTTGTCCTCCTATGCAAGAATGTTTTTAGGCCAGATGGATAAACCCGATGTGGAATCCATCGAAGGCCTGTCACCTGCCATATCTATCGATCAAAAATCAACCAGCAGGAACCCCCGTTCAACCGTGGGTACCATCACGGAGATTTATGATTATTACAGGCTTTTGTTTGCAAGGGTAGGAGTGCCTCACTGCCCCAATTGCGGCAAACCCATAACCACTCAGACAGTGGACCAGATAATCGATAAAGTTTTGGGATATAAAGAATCAACAAGAATTCAAATCATGGCTCCCATGGTCAGAGGTGCCAAAGGAACTCACAAAAAATTATTGGAGGACCTGAAAAAAGAAGGCTTCGTAAGAGTAAGGGTGGACGGCACCATGTCTGAGCTGGAAGAAGATATAGTACTGGATAAAAATAAAAAACATACCATAGAAGTCGTTGTCGACAGGCTTATTGTAAAAGAAGGAATTCAAAAAAGACTTGTTGATTCCGTAGAAACCGCCCTGTCCCTGTCAGGAGGAATGGTTCTTATAGACATAATCGGCCAGGAAGAGCTTTTAATGAGCACCAAGTTTGCATGCACGGACTGCGGTATAGGTTTCGGAGAAATATCACCCAGGATGTTTTCATTCAATAATCCCCTGGGAGCATGCGAGACATGCAAGGGCCTGGGGGTTAAAATGGAAATAGATGTTGATTTGGTAATACCGGATTATTCAAAATCAATAGGCGAAAGGGCAATTGCCCCCTTCGGAGCCGAAGAAGACGGCTATTATTATCAAATGTTTGCTGCTTTGGCTAAATACCATAATTTCGACATATCCAGGCCTCTGTCGGAAGCTCCACCGGAACTGATCGATGAAATCCTGTACGGTACCAGGGGAAGAGAAGTTACAGTAAATTTCTTGAGCAAATTTCAAGGACCCAGAGAATATACCAGGGATTTTGAAGGGGTTGTAAACAACCTTCAAAGAAGATACAACGAGACCAGGTCTCCCGACATGAGGGAGTGGATAGAAGAATACATGTATCAAAGTCCTTGCCCCGCATGCAAGGGAGCAAGGCTGAACCCCGTAAGTTTAGCGGTTAAGGTAGGAAACAAAAACATATACGAAGTGTCGCAGCTATCGGTTGCAGAAAGCATTAAGTTTTTTGATGACCTTGACTTAAACCCCATGCAAAGAATTATAGCCAGCCAGATAATAAAAGAAATCAAAGACAGGCTCCAGTTTTTATCGGATGTGGGACTCAGTTACCTGACCCTGGCAAGGAACGCATCCACCTTGTCCGGAGGTGAATCCCAGCGTATCAGGCTGGCTACCCAAATAGGTTCAAGCCTTGTGGGGGTTTTGTATGTCCTGGATGAGCCCAGCATAGGCCTCCATCAAAGGGATAACTCAATGCTTATCAAAACTTTGAGAAATTTAACCGATTTGGGCAACACCCTCATTGTGGTTGAACATGATGAAGAAACCATGGAAAATGCGGACTATATCCTGGATATGGGTCCCGGTGCCGGAATCCACGGAGGAGAAGTAGTAGGTTTCGGAACCATAGATGAAATCAAGAACAATCCAAATTCTATTACCGGCCAATACTTGAGCGGCAAGAAAAAAATCGAAGTTCCTTCTCTTAGGAGAAAACCTGAAAAGTTTATCGAGATAAAAGGGGCAAAGGAAAACAACCTTAAGAATATTGACGTGAAGATCCCCTTAGGAGTTATGTGCTGCGTAACAGGTGTTTCGGGCTCCGGAAAAAGTTCCCTGATTAACGAAATACTTGCAAAGGGTCTGCACCAAAAATTATTCAGGAACACAAACCGACCCGGTAAATTCGATGAAATGCTGGGTGTTGAAAATGTAGATAAGATAATTACCATTGACCAGTCCCCCATAGGGAGGACCCCAAGGTCTAACCCTGCTACTTACACAGGGGTTTTTGACCACATCAGGGATGTTTATTCCATGACCCTTGAAGCCAAGGAAAGAGGCTATAAAAAAGGAAGATTCAGCTTTAACGTCAAGGGCGGCAGGTGTGAAGCATGCCACGGAGACGGAATCTTAAAAATAGAAATGCATTTCCTTTCAGATGTATATGTGCCTTGTGATGTGTGCAAGGGAAAGAGGTACAACAGGGAAACGCTGGAAGTGAAATACAAGGGGAAAAACATAGCCGATGTTTTGGACATGACAGTGGATGAAGCCCTGGAATTCTTTGAAAATATTCCGAAAATTCATAACAAGATAAAAACACTGCAGGATGTGGGATTAGGATATATTAAATTAGGTCAGCCTTCTCCTGAACTGTCGGGAGGAGAAGCCCAGAGGGTCAAGTTGGCCTATGAGCTGAGCAAGAGAGGAACCGGCAAAACCGTCTATGTTTTGGATGAACCTACAACCGGCCTCCACACGGCAGATATCCACATGCTTATCGATGTGTTGAACAGGCTTGTGGAAGCAGGCAATTCTATTGTTGTAATAGAGCATAACTTAGATGTCATTAAAACAGCCGATTACATCATTGACTTAGGTCCTGAAGGAGGAGACGGGGGAGGAAGGATAGTTGCCCAAGGAACCCCCGAAGAAGTAGCCCAGGTGGAAAGCTCATACACGGGTCAATTTTTGAAAAAGGTATTGAAATAAAATGAGGACGTTTCATTGTTTGACATGAAACGTCCTTTTTACTAGGAAAGTATTCCGGCTATTGCGCTTTGCAATGAGTGGCGGTTCAGGCATTTTTTCAACATCTCGCCGGCGGCATCAAAATCCATGGAGTTTGAATAAATTACTTCTAAAATATCGTGGAGTTTTTTTGTTTCGGAAAGCTTATCCAAGGCATTGTTTATCAACATACCATACAGGTGCAGGTTTCTTTCGATTTCTGAAATATGGGTCTTTATCCTGTCAACATCCATAATGCCGTGAATATCGAAAATTTTATCGTATTTTTCATTTATGGGACTTTCCGCGGTGACAATTATAAGTTTCTTTTCCGGCAAATATATGTGCTGAAGTTTTTTAGGACTTAAAGGTCTGTAATAGCATTCCGCATCATAGCCGTTTTTTATAGCTTCCTTTAATATTCTGTCTAAGAAGAGGGAGGAATAGTTTGTATCACTGCCCACAATTGCCCACACTTCATTATCTTCAAAGAAAAGGTCCGTAAAGCTCACATATCCGTTCGCCGTAAAGGACTCCGTAAACATTTTTCTGACTTTGCCGCTTTTTTTGCCCTTTGGCTGAGCAAACAGCATGGTTACGGCTTTTTCACACATTTTACCGAATTTATCAACATCCACATATAAGTCGTAAATCGAGCTGATTTCATCATAAATAATGCCTGCTGCCCGCAAATACCTGTAAGCGCTTTTGTATAGGTTTGATTTGGCTTTATTGGTTTCAATAATGGCATTTTTATGCTTATTCAGTTTATATAAATCTAAAAAGGCTCCAAGATTAATAATTTCATCAACTGCTCCCGGAAGGACGGGTTCTATAATGTGAGGATCCGTGCCATCAACAAAAAAAAGCTTCAGTTCAGGTATCACAAGACCATCAAGGCTTAAATCATCGCTTGAACAATGTATGTACTCAATAAAGAGGTTATTTTCCGCCATCTTTTCCGCAATTTTTTTCATGAAATAATTTTTGCCTGTTCCAGGTCCTCCTTTAAGGATATAAATGTGGTCAGCTTCCTCAGGTTTTAACAAGTGCTCAAAATAGCTGAAAAATCCTTCTGATGTATTATTGCCGGCAAAAACATGTTTTTCTTTCATTTGAAACCTCCTTAGAAAAATATAATTTATTATATGAAAGCTTTCAAAACTTGTTAAGAAATTTGATCGGCAAGCTGATACACGCTGATGCTCAAGAAGACAAAATATGTTTATAGGCAAATATATATTTGTAATTTCCTTTTTTTTGCATTATAATAAATAATAACATTATTATATAAAGATTAATAAATTTTTGAACAAGGAGGAGTTTATGAGAGAGTATTCTAAGGACATGGACCGTCATGAAGCAGTGTTGCTTACCCGGGAATTGGTAAGGATTCCCAGCCATAAGTATGTTGAAGACAGGGAATCTAAAGTAGCTGAATTTATTTATGCTTATTGTAAAGAAAAAGGACTTGAAGTGGAATACCAGCAAGTTGAGGGTAAGAGGCGGAATGTAATCGCCAGGTTAAGAGGAAAGGGAACAGGCAAGACCCTGATGTTCAGCGGGCACATAGATACCGTTCCTCCTTATGAAATGGAATATGATGACCCTTACAGCGGTGACATAGTTGACGGCTACTTACTGGGAAGAGGCTGCAACGACATGAAGGGAGCCGTTGCATGCATGATTACGGCCATGGTCAACATAAAGAACAGTGGAAAGGTTTTGGGAGGAGACATAGTACTTGCTGCGGCAGTAGGAGAAGAAGAAAAAAGTGACGGAGCGGCTCAAGTTGTAAAGAGCGGTATAAAAGCAGACGGGGCAATTGAAGGAGAACCGTCAAGCTTCGGGTATTCATTGGGTCACAGGGGACTTGAATGGCTTGAAATAAAGTTTATAGGAAAACGAGCTCACGGCGGCACTCCTGAATTAGGCATTAACGCCATATCCAAGGCAGCCAAATTTATTCAAAAAGTTGAAACAGACCTGATGCCGAAAATGAAAGAAAGATATGATGAATACATGGGACCCGACGTTATGAATTTCGGTTACATACATGGAGGAACGGCACCAAGCTTTGTTGCTGACATCTGCATCCTGCAGATTGACAGGAGATATATTCCGGGCTTTACGGTTGCTGATGTTATCAAAGAATATCAGGATATCATCGATGAATTAAAGGCAGAAGACCCTGAATTCAATGCAGAAATAACCAGGATGGAAGAAAACCTTATGGATGATTTTGACCATGCCCCCTTAATACCTGAACCTGATTCACTGATAGCAAAAACAGTTTATAATGTATTGAAAGAATATACAGGTAAAGAGCCTGAACTGATGCGAAGGGGATGGACAGATGCCGGACTGCTTTCCACCTACGGGAAGATTCCAACCGTTGTTACAGGTCCGGGACACATTAAATGGTCTCATGCAAAGGACGAGAAAATTCCTGTTGCCGATTTGGTAAATTATACTGAAATATACACTAAAATTGCTGAAGAGTTTTGCAAATAAAAACTTATTATAAAAATTTTTATTGCGGGCATAATATTTTTGAAAGGCAACTTTCAAAAATATACAAGGAGACATCATATGCAAGGCAAAGTACCAAAAACGGAAAACTATAATCCCGGCATCAAATGTCTGGTAAACACATGCTACTATTATGCCGACGGAGATCATTGCAAAGCTCAGAAGATAGAAGTGCAAAGGAGGAACGCAACCACATCTGAAGAAACGGATTGTGCAACTTTCACTAAAAACCAACAAAGCATGTCATAAAGCTGACCCATTGGCAAAAAACTTGGTTTAACCAAGTTTTTTGCTGTTTTTGTTGAAATACTTACCTTTCTGTGCTAACATGATAGTGAGGAAAAAATGAAAAAGATTACAAAAATCGAGTACCAGAAGAAGAATAAAGAAAGATTTAATATTTACCTGGATGATGAATACGGGTTTTCGGTTGATATAAGCATATTGATTGATTATTCCCTTAAAAAGGGAATGGTCCTGGATGATGCCCTCATCGGTGACATTCTTAGGGCAGAAGAAAAAATAAGTGTTTATAATTACGGAATTTCCGTGCTTTCAAGGTGTGCCAAAAGCGAATGTGAATTAAGGCTTAAAATGCAAAGCAAGGGTTTTGAGCCCGATTTGATAGAAAAAGCCATAAAGACCCTTAAGGAACAAAAATACTTGGACGATGAAAGGTATTGCGAAATGTATATAAGGGACAAAACCAACCTTTCAAATAATGGTGTTCGTAAAATTAAGGAAGCCTTATATTACAAGGGTATAGCAAAAGAAATAATAAATGAAAAGATTAAAATGATTACCCCGGAGAGTGAAGAAGAAAGAGCTTTTATCTTAGCTGAGAAAAAGCTTTTAAATATAAAGGAAAATGATACCCGCAAAAAGATGGCCAAGCTGTCGAATTATTTAATCGGAAAGGGTTTTGAATACGAAACAGTTAATAAAACGGTAAGAAAGCTGATGAAATCGGATTTTGATGATTTTTGTTAAAGGGGGGATACATATGAGAGAGTTTGCAGATTATATATCGGATGCCTTTGTTCATTGCGCTATGATTAATCGTGATGGCAAATTCGATATTAAGGCTATTTATGCCAATAAGCAGATAGAAAAAATCACCAATAAGACAATGGACCAAATAATCGGAAAATATATGACTGAAGTATTCCCGGAACTTACCGATTCAATTTTTGACTGGCCTAAAATATTGTGTGAAGCTGCGATGACAAGTGAACATACGGTCATTGAGCAATATGTGAATGCCTTTGAGAAATTCGTCAAATTCAATATTTTTGGTTTTAAGGATGATACATTTTATATTACAATACATGACTTAACCCACAAAAGAGAAGTAAGAAGATTGATTCTTGAAAAGGACAGGCAGATTGAGCATTTGGAAAAAGAACTGAAGTCAAGGGCAAGCATTGAGCCCCTTACCAATTTGTACAATTTCCAGTTTATAACCGACTGCATAAGGCACAGCATCCAAAGCTATAAGGAAGAAGGGACTGCCTTTTGTATCTTCTTGTTGGATATAGACGATTTTACGGAGTTCAACCTAAAATACGGCATGGATACGGGAGATTTGGTATTACAGGATATTGCCGCCTTACTCAGTTTGGCCGCAAGAAAAATAGATGTTGTAGGCAGGTACGGAAATGACAGGTTCATTATGATATTGAATAATGTTGAGCTTGATATAGCGAAAATAATTGTTGAAAAAGTAAAAACCGAAATTAACAAGTACGACCTGAACATAAGCAAAAAGAACATCCAGGTGAGCGGTGCCCTTGTGGAATACAGGGGAGAAAAGCTGGAAGTATTCATTGAAAAGGGTGAAGACCTGCTGAAAAAGGCTCAGGCTATGGGAAAAGGAATAATATTGTCATAAGGGAGCTAAGGCTCCCTTTAGTGTGAAAAAATACGTTTCATGTTTAATACTCCTGCTCCTTGCTCATAGGAGGATGCCTTGATTTTAGAACAAGAATTAAGGAGAATTCTTTTGATGTCAAAATGGGTATAGTTGGGGTTTTCATTCAAAAGCAAAGCGGCGGCACCGGATATCATGGGTGCTGACATGGATGTTCCGCTCAGTGTGGTGTAACCGCTTAAATTTCTGTTGGATAAGGACATTATGTCGACTCCCGGTGCTATCAAATCAGGCTTGCGGATCCTGTCCAGGGTGGGGCCCCGGCTGGAAAATTCAGCGATTGTTTTCGAATAAGGTCCTCCCCTGTCATTCAAAGACCCGACAGAAATAACATACCTGCCAGTGGCAGGAGATAAAATAGTATTGTGCATGGGCCCCGAGTTGCCTACGGCCGCAACTACTATGAAACCTTCTTCGATTGCCCGGTTTGCTGCCTTAACTAATGGGTCCCTCCTTTCCTTATATTGAGCGATCGCACCAAGGGAAAAGTTGATAATTTTTGTTTTATAAACCTCCTTGCTTTCAATAATCCATTGAACTGTCGATAAAATATCTGAAGTGTTTCCATTTCCGTTTTCATCCAGGACCTTAATTGATAATATGTTGGCTTCCGGTGCTATTCCTTTGTATTTTCCCTTCGATGAATAACCGCTTCCGGCAAGTATGCCGGCACAATGGGTGCCGTGGCCGTTATCATCGTATATTTTTGTGCGGTTGTTGACAAAATCCTTGAAGCCGACTATCCTGTTCGAAGGATAAATCAGGTCAGCATGGGGAGCGATGCCTGTATCAATAATTGCAACTGTGACCCCTTTGCCCGTGTACATTGTATTTAGGGAGTAATCGGCTCCTATTGTTTTTCTCGCTTCATCCATTACCGCAAATACTTTTGAATCATAGGATATGAAATCCACATCCGGATCGGCTGTTAACCTAAGGATTGATTCAATGTTCATCTCACAGGCGCAGCCGTTTATAATGGGAAGAGTGTGCTTGTATTTATCGGATAATGAAATGATTTGTCCCTCCTTCAGTTTCCTGTCGGACTTATATGTGACAATAACGGGCATGGCACTGGAGCTGCTTGATGATAGCCGCCCTTTTATAACGGGACATACTTTATTTAAATCTATATTATTTTTCATTATATTCACCTACCTAAATTAATTTATGCTTATAAATAAAGATGGTGTTCATTTTTGAAAAACATGTTATAATATCCATAAATAAAGTTTAAAAGCAATGAAACAGGGGTGATTTGATGCCTAAGATTTTAGTAGTTGATGACGAAAGACCTATAGCGGAAATAATTAAATATAATCTTCAAAAAGAAGGTTTTGAAGTCCAGACTGCCTATGACGGCGAGGAAGCCGTAAAGGCAGTGCATCAATTTAAGCCGGAATTGATAATACTTGACATCATGCTTCCTAAGAAAAGCGGATTTGATGTGTTGAAGGAAATACGCATGGAATACATGATGCCCGTAATCATGCTGACTGCAAAAGAAGAAGAAAATGACAAGGTTACCGGGCTTGAGCTGGGAGCAGATGATTATATAACCAAGCCTTTCAGCAACAAGGAATTGATAGCCAGAGTTAAAGCCAATTTGAGAAGGGTTCAGCTTTCAAAGGTGGAAGAAGAAATGAAAGCCAAGATTATTTCTGTAGGAAACCTTACTATAGACATGAACACTTACGAAGTGAGCAGAAATGGTCAAATTATAGATCTTACAAACAGGGAATTTGATCTATTAAAATACTTGTTTCAAAATGCAGACAGGGTATTTAACAGGGAACACCTCCTTAAGGAAGTGTGGGGCTACGAATTCGGTGATTTAAGAACAGTCGATGTAACAGTGAGAAGGCTGAGAGAAAAAATTGAAACGGAAGATGAAAAATATATAATCACTAAGCGAGGAACGGGATATTATTTTAAAAGCAAATAGAAGAATATCCCTGGGAGAGGGTATGTTTAGAAGTATCAGGTGGAAATTTATCTTAATTTATTTTTTGTTGGTATTTCTTTCTATGTCCATTGTGGGCATTTATATTGTCAACCAGCTTGAAAAGATTCAGCTTGACATGAATATTAAAAACATGGAGGCTCGAATTCGTTCTATCATTGATTCCTACAGCTCATTAAAGTCCGGTGTATGGGATGAAAACATTGAAGAAATACAAAAAAGCATCAGCAGTGTCCAGGTAGGATACAACGAAAACATATATGTGATATTAAACGACAACAACAGGACCATAATTGCAGGCAGCGTGGAAGAATCCATCGGCCTGAGCGCTTTTAACTACAATAAAATAAATAATTATATACTGACGAAATCCATGGATGGAACCACCCACCACATTGCTCCGGCAGAACAGTTTGAAGATACGGAGAATAAAAGGTTCTATTACCATATGTCTTACCCGGTTCAGACTGATGGTACCATCAGAGGATATATTTATTTAATCAATAATATTGATTACATCTATGATACGGTTAATGAATCAATGCAGATAATGACCCAGGCTACCATAATTGCACTGACTATTACGGTGTTTTTGGGCTTGCTGCTTTCAACCAGCATAACAGGGCCCATCAAGGAGCTCACTTTGAAGGCAAGGCAAATGTCCTTGGGTGATTTCGACCAGAAGGTATCTGTAAAATCTGATGATGAGATAGGTCAGTTGGGTAACATGTTTAATTTCCTCATTGACCAGCTGAAGAGGTCAATGTCAAGCCTTCAGCAGGAAAAAAACAAGATGGAAACCACCTTAACCTATATGGCGGACGGAGTCCTGACCGTGGACTTGTCAGGCAATATCATACATGCAAATCCCGTAGCAAAAAATCTCTTATCCATCAAGAACACCGACGAAAAATTTGACGATGTAATAGTTAACCTGACAGATACCATATCCGTTGAATATATCAAGTCCAAGGATTATCACGGCACTGATCTGGCCGAGAAAAATGGAGAAACTTACAACATAGATTACGCACCTTTCATGAATAATAAAAATGAAGTAGGGGGCGTGATTCTTGTGTTCAAAAATATAACCGAGCAGCACAGAATCGACAGGCTGCAAAAAGAATTTGTAGCAAATGTATCCCATGAATTAAAAACACCCATAACTACCATAAAGAGCTATGCGGAAACTCTCCTGGACGGTGCCCTGGAAGAAAAGGAAACCGCCGAAGAGTTTTTAAATGTCATAAATTCTGAAAGCGACAGGATGTCAAGGCTTGTAACCGATTTGCTGCTTCTTTCAAGAATGGACTATGAGCAGACAAATTGGCATAAAGAAAGAATTAATCTGCAAGACATGGTTAATATAGCTGTGAAAAAACTACAAATGCAGGCTAAAGAAAAAAATATCAGCATACATGTAAACATTCCGGATAATATAGATATTTTGTTTGACAGGGACGGGTTTGAGCAAATAATATTGAACATTGCAGGCAATGCCGTCAAGTATACCCCTGAAAACGGAAATATCTGGATAGAAGCCAAAACCACCAAAAAGGATGTTATAGTGAGCATTAAGGATGACGGGTTCGGTATCCCCAAGGAAGACCAGGATAGAATCTTTGACAGATTTTACCGGGTGGAAAAAGCAAGGGCCAGAGGTTTGGGAGGCACCGGCCTGGGACTGTCCATCGCCAAACAGATTGCCGAAGCTCACAACTCTACAATTACCGTTAAGAGTCAAATAAACAAAGGAACTGAAATGATTATTACCATACCCCGATAAAGAGGCCTTATGTTGAAAGTTAAAATAAAAAACATATTATTGTTTGTCATGATACTCATATGCTTGTATTTAAGCAGCAATGTATGGCTGAGGCTTCCTGAGTTTTTAAGCCCTGACGCATATGAGGACGATGACCTTGAAGAAACCGAAGCGGACATATGGAAAATATTGAGACCTGTAAAGGCAGTAATTAAATATGGCGACAATTACACCGTTTTGTATTCAGACAAAGCAGGTTTGTGGCAGGAAGCAGTAAAGGTGTTAAATGATGCTTTTAATGCCCCAAGCGGTGCTCTTGCGGAAACGGCGGCCTTTCCTGCCGAATATTTGAAGTTTGATTTCAATACAAATATTCCGGTCGAAATCTTTACTACCCATATGGAGACGGAAAATGACAGCATTAATGAAACCGTAAAAAATGTTAAGAATGTCATCATTGATTTAAAAAACAACAATACCATATATATATACAACGGCGAAAACAACATAAGAATCAGCAATGAGCAAATCAATACCAAAAGATTGACGGATCTGGTTGCCTCAATTGATTTTCAAACCAAGACAAAATACTCTATCGGCGAAAAAATAGGGGATGAAACGATCCAGGTGCCGGTACCCCTTGAGGAGACAGCCCTTAATCCTGTTTTTGTCCAGTCAGAGCTTGATGTGTTTGATACGGACAGGATTAATGAAATAGCTAAGAATTATTTTAAAAAAGACTATGATTATGTAAGAAAATCCGTTGAAGTAAGCGGAAACTTAGTATATGTGTACAGAACCGAAAAGATACTGAAAATTAACGAGGACGGCCTTTTGGACTTTTATGATGCGTCCATTGAGCCGGAAGGCAGGTCAGATGTTTACAAAAGCTTCGTGGCAGCCGTGAATTTTACCGAAAAATTCCTTGGTTTTCCGGAGAACGGCTATCTGAGCCGGGTGGAAAATATTATCCTTGAAGGAAATGAAGGCTACAGGTTTACTTTTTCTTACAGCTTGCTGGAAAGGCCCATACTCTTCAGCAAGGTAAGAGAAAATTCCGCCCTTCAGATAGATGTTGCCGGAAATCATGTTATTTCGTATAAAAGATTCATAAGAAATATTGATGATGCGCAAATGAATAAAATGGCCGAGATAGAGGTTCTCCCGGCAATGAAAGTAATAAGTGACAATCTTGACACCCGGTCAGGTGAGGGAAATAACGGTGAAGAGCCGGTCCGCCTCAAGCCCATAAAGCCGGAAATGATTAAAGAAATAAACAATATTTATCTTGGTTATTTTGATTTGTCCAGAGTTTCAAAGGAGCAGGTTTTAAGGGTGGTATGGGTGATAGAGACAAATGATAAAACATTTATATTCAATGCCATATCGGGAGCCTTAATTGAAGAGTGGTAACAGGAGTATCATATGGATTGGAATAAAACAAGCACCATTTTAATAACAGCCTTTATAATTTTAAATGTTTTTCTTTTTGTGTCTTCCAAGGACATATTAAATGCCAACTACGGTCCTGAGAATGACCCGGAATTTGCCCAAGAGGTGGAAAACCTCCTGACAGTACAAAACATAACAATAAATACTCAAATTCCTGATGAAACCTATGTGCTGCCCGTTTTGGAAACAGAGTATGAAATAATCAATATAGATTCAAAGCTCCTGCAAAACTTTTTGAATGAAAAGATCGAGCCCCTTGAAGATGTGTACAAATACACTAACTCCAAAGGTGAAAGCCTGGAAATCAAAGACGGCAAAAAACTGATACTCATCTTGCGAAATAAGGTCAATGAAAAATTTGACAGGGAAGATATAAGAGAAGAAATAAACAGATTTTTGGAGCAAAAAAACATTGATGCCGGCGGATATGTTGAAAACTTAGTGCATATTTCGGAAAATGAAGCAATTTACAGGTATACCTTAAGATACAATGACTATCCCCTGGACAATTCTTATATGAATTTTTTTGCCGATAATCAAGGAATTTACAAATTTGAAATGCAGAGGATAATTTCGGTATCTGAAATCACCGAAAAGGTACGTACCATAAAGGCAATTGAAGCATTGCCTCGAATTTTAACCTATCCCGAGATTAAAAACAAGGAAATTACAAAAATTGAAATGACATATTATAGTGTTGAAGATGAAAATTGGCACAATATTGAAAGAATAAATTCAGATCCCACTTGGAAAGTTATTTTTAGCGATGGTACACAGGTACATCTGCCGGGAATTGATTAAAAAATATGAACTGAGAGGAATATTATGTCAAAATTTATTATTGAAGGCGGCGTAAGGCTTAAAGGAAAAGTAAACATAGGAGGATTTAAGAATGCAGCTGTAGCAATTATTCCGGCTACCATACTATGTCCCGGAAAGTGCATTTTAGGAAACATACCCAAAATACGGGATGTCAATGTATTCTTGGAAATATTGAGAGAATTAGGGGCAGATGCCGATTATTTGGACAATAGCTCCATTTATGTGGATGCAACTAATATAAAGTCTTGTTATTTGGAAAACGGCTTGTCAAAGAAAATGCGAGCATCTTATTATGTGCTTGGAGCCGGTCTGGGAAGATTCAAAAGGGCTTCCACCCTGATGCCCGGCGGTTGTGATATAGGCGAAAGGCCTATTGACCAGCATATTAAGGGGTTCGAGGCCTTGGGGGCAAAGGTGGAAATTACACCTGAAGGAAGAATAAACGTACAGGCCGAAAAACTTACGGGAGCAAGAATTTATCTTGACGTTGTAAGTGTCGGAGCCACCATAAACATTATGCTGGCGGCAGTTTACGCCGAAGGCAGGACAATTATAGAAAATGCTGCAAAGGAGCCTCATATTGTTGATACCGCCAACTTCTTAAACGCAATGGGGGCGGATATAAAGGGGGCAGGAACGGATGTAATACGCATAAACGGCGTAAAGGAATTAAAAGGCTGCACCTATAAGGTAATACCCGACCAAATCGAAGCCGGCACCTACATGATAGCTGCCGCTGCCACAAAAGGAGACATAATCATAGATGATATAATTCCTAAACATATGGAGCCCATCACAGCCAAGCTCAAGGAAATGGGCATGGGTATAGAAGAATACGGAGATTCCATGAGGGTCTATCATTATCAGGAATTGGTTCCGGTTAACATAAAAACTCTTCCCTATCCGGGATTTCCAACCGATTTGCAGCAGCCAATGACCGTTCTTTTATCCTCCCTGCCCGGTGAAAGCACCGTTGTTGAAGGGGTATCCGAGGATAGGTTCAGGTATGTGGAAGAGTTGAAAAAAATGGGTGCCTGTATAGAATTCACAAAGAGGCAGGCTAAGATAAAGGGTACCGATAAATTAAAGGGAACAGTGGTACAAGCTACCGACTTAAGGGCCGGAGCTGCCTTGATTATAGCAGGCCTCATTGCTGAAGGACTGACTGAAATCACAAATATACAGCATATTGACAGGGGCTATGAGCATATCGAAAACAAATTCATGAATTTAGGGGCAAAAATTAAAAGGGTTGAAGATTGAACGAAGGAGGAAGGAAATTGAAAAAAGCTGTGGTAATTCCCGATTCCTTTAAAGGTACTTTGACATCGAGGGAAATCTGCACCATTATTTCGGATAAAATAAACAAGCATTTTCCGGACTGCCAGGTAATATCCATTCCGGTTGCCGATGGAGGCGAAGGCAGCGTTGATTGTTTTTTGTGGGCCCTGGGCGGAGAAAAAGTCTATGAAATCGTAAGCTCACCTTATTTTGAGGATATGGAAGCCTTCTACGGTTTGATAGATGATACCGGAGTTGTTGAAATGGCTGCATGTGCAGGCCTGCCCCTTGTTGAAGGCAGGAAAAATCCCAGTCTCACAACAAGCTACGGAGTAGGCCAGTTAATAATGGCAGCCGTAAAAAAGGGATGCAAAAAAATAATAGTGGGTTTGGGCGGCTCATGCACAAATGACGGGGGCTGCGGGGCGGCGGCCGCAGCAGGTATTAAATTTTACGATAAGGAAGGAAAAGAATTCATACCTGTCGGCAAAACCCTGATTGATATAGACAGGATTGATTTGACCCACAGGGCAAAGGAATTGGATGATATTGAAATAATAACAATGTGTGATATAGACAACCCCATGTACGGGCCTGAAGGAGCTGCCTGTGTATTCGGTCCTCAAAAAGGAGCGGATGAAAAAATGGTCCTTGAGCTTGACAGGGGATTAGAGCATCTTTGCCGGGTCATAGAAAGGGAAACAGGCAAGAATCTTAAGGATGTTCCCGGTACCGGGGCGGCAGGAGCCATGGGGGCAGGAATGATTGCCTTTTTTGATTCGGTTCTTCAGATGGGGATTGAAACCGTCCTGGATACGGTAAAATTCGATGAATTGATTGCCGATGCCGATATGATTTTTACCGGAGAAGGCAGGTTTGACAAACAGAGCTTAAGAGGCAAGGTTGTCATAGGAGTGGGTAAACGGGCAAAAAATAAAAATATCCCCGTGACCGTCATAGCCGGAGGAGCCCATAAAAATATTGAAGAAGCCTATGATATGGGAATAAGCTCAATATTTACAATCAACAGGCTGCCGGAGGACTTTGAAATATGCAGGTATAAGTCCAAAGAAAATTTGGAAGCAACCATAGATAACATCCTGAGACTAATAAAAAGCATAAGATAGTATTACCACCCTACAATAAGAGGAGGCAGATTGATGAAAAACGAAATTGATAATCTAGTTAATGGTATTGAAAAGGACATAGAAGAAATATTGCATGAATACATAAAAACCGAAAGCTTTACCAATACCGGGAATGAAAAGGAGGCAGAAAAGTTTTTCGTCAATTTTTTTTCTAAGATTCAATACTTCAAAAATACACCCGGTTCCTATGGTTTATATAAAATAGAAAAAGATGCTCTTGACAGGAATGTATTCTATGCATTTTTGAAAGGCAAGGGCAAGGATACGGTTGTTTTGATTCATCACAGCGATATTGCCGGTGTTGAGGACTTTAAACTCTTAAAAAAATATGCATTTTCACCGGAGGAATTAAAGACCCAATTAGTTAAGATAAAGAATACCCTTAGTCAGGATGCAAAAAAAGATTTAGATGATGATACATTCTTGTTCGGCAGAGGCATATGCGATATGAAGGGCGGGGGCTCAATTCAAATTGCACTGATAAAAAGATACAGTGAAATGGAGAGCTTCAATGGAAATATAGTTTTGCTGGCAGTGCCTGATGAGGAAAATCTCTCTTCAGGAATGCGTGCAGCAGTAAAACTATTGAGCGAATTGCAGGACAGGTATGGTTTAAAATATAGACTCATGATAAACTCAGAGCCTCATCAAAGAAAGGATGATGTAACAGGAATATTTTCGGAAGGCTCCGTAGGGAAGATAATGCCTTTTGTATATGTCCGTGGTTACCTGGCTCATGCGGGAAAGGTCTTTGAAGGTTTAAATCCTATTCATGTAATGAGTAAGATTGTAAGCAAAACGGAATTAAACATGGATTTCAGCGATCTGGCAGGCAATGAAGCGGCACCGCCTCCTACATGGCTGTATTTCAAAGACAGCAAGGACCAATATGATGTATCAATGCCTTTGAGCGTAAAAGGCTGTTTTAGCATATTGACCTTGAACCAAACCCCTCAAAGTATATTGGAAAAAGTTAAGAATATCTGTGAAGAGTCTTTCGATGAAGTAATTGATGATATGAACAACAGTTTCAGAAGATTTGCAAAGGCAACCGGCCTTCCTTTAAAATACCTGCAGTGGCAATCAAAGGTTGTTAATTTTCAGGAGCTTTACAGGGAGGCAGCAGCAGCCCATGGTGAAGAATTCATTATTGAATATAACAAGAAATTGGATGAATTAGCATATAAATATGAAAATGGGGCCTCCATAATCGAGTGCAATTTTGACTTGCTTGAATTTGTTTACGAATATATAGACGATATAATGCCAAGAATAGTATATGGTCTCATACCCCCATATTATCCCAATGTGTCAAATTTGTTTATGAATGATTTGGATGAAGATGTGAGTTCATTAAGTGATAATCTTATTAAATATGCCAGGGAAGAATTCAACCAAGTCTATAAGACTGAGTATTTCTACACCGGTATATCGGATCTAAGCTACTCAAGCATTAAAAAAAGCCGGGAAATATATAAAGCCCTGAAGGAATCCATGCCCTTGCTGGGGCATATTTACGATGTTCCCGTCGACATTATTGAAAAAATATCCATGCCCTGTATTAATATCGGTCCATGGGGCAAGGATTTTCACAAGCTGACCGAAAGAGTCAACAAAGAAGACTTATATGTCAGGACTCCAAGAATTATTAACAAAGCAATTTCTATAATATTAAGGAATTAGGAGTAAATTGCAACCTTGATGCTAAACAAAAACAGCTCATTCATTTGAATGAGCTGTTTTATGTCTGTGATCGAGTCCTTGTTAATAGCCGTTCAGAACTCTTACAATATAGCTGTCAGCAGGCAG
>DCDC01000126.1 GCA_002316225.1 Firmicutes bacterium UBA1065
GTCATCCTGAACGAAGGCGAAGGATCTCTTGGAACTTTTTGTTAATTTATTACGTCCAATTAATATAAGTAATAAAGTTGAGGAAGTTATCACAGGAGGTTTTTAATGAAACTTAAAAAATTTTTGCTTTTGTTGGTCTGCCTGCTTTTCTTTGTTTCCTGCTCAAATAAGAATGTGCCGGAGCCGGAAGAGCCCCTTGAAGAACCGGAAACCGGCGAAGAAAATGTGCCTGCAGCCTGGAATATTGGTTTTGAAGAATTTAATGTCGATGTTCCCTTCTATGTTCCTGACTACACCCCTGCTGTGGAAAAGTATGAAGTTAATGAGGACTTGTCTAACTTGGTAAATGCAGGTCAATATGACGGATTTACCGATAAACAGCTTAAATCAATTTACGAAGATGGTTTTGTCGTATTGAAACCAAGCTATGAATATCTGAAAATGCATCATGTATACGAATATCCCATGTACAGGGAATCACCCGTATTTATAACGGTGGATTCCGCCCTTCATTTATATCATATTTTTTACGGAAATTCTTTAAAGCTCCTTGAAGTATCTTCCCTGTATGATAAATTGAAGTCCCTTTCAAAAAATATGCTGGCTGAAAGCTTAAATGCCTATAGTGATTCCAAGTATGCAGATTTAAAAGTAGAATTGAAATTTACAGCGGCTTATTTTTTAACCGGTGCAAAATTGATTGATGCGGATCCGGCAGGAGTGGAAGTCCCTGAAGAAATCGCATCTTTAGCGGACAATGAGATAAAGCTTATTGAAGGTGCCTTTGATTTTGCAAGGTCCCCTATACTGGGAAAGGATTTGGATTATTCACAATTTACCGTGAGAGGCCACTATGCGGGGAATGAAAAACTGGGTCAATACTTTAAGACCATGATGTGGTACGGCATCAGCGGCTTTCCGGTTTTGGACGAAAGCAAAAGCGTGCCGGCTCTTGATATGGACAGCCTGACAAAAGCAATGATAATTGCCTGCCTCCTTTTAAATAATGAAGAAAGTTTTATAGATTATGAAAATATTTACACCACCACCGCCCTGTATTCAGGCAGGTCGGACGACTTGGGAATTTTTGAAATTAGGGACCTGATAACAAAGGTTTACGGCCAAAATCCCGATATGAATTTATTTAAGGACAGCTCCTACCATGATAGGCTTCTGGAGGAAGCCCTTCTGCTGCCTGAACCTAAAATTCAGCCCAAATATACTTCCGTAACCACCCCTGCAGGAAGGCAGTTCAGGTTTATGGGGCAAAGATATTCCTTTGACGCTGAAGTGATGCAGACCCTCATAGAGCCTATAATAAGGCCAATTCCCTCCGGGCTTGATGTGATTGCATCCTTTGGAAGCAATAGGGCTGAAGAACTTCTGGACACCTACTATCAACCAAAGGAAAAATGGGATAAATACGAAGAAAATTTAAAGCTCATGCAAAAAAAACAGGCTGAAATCACGGATGATGAGTGGAAGTCCGACTTGTACAAGGGATGGCTGTGGAGTATTAAATCAGCCGCCACCTCCTTTGAGGACACGGAAGGAATGCCTTATTTCATGAGAAATCAAAAATGGACGGACAAAAACATCCATACGGCCCTTGGAAGCTATGCCGAATTAAAACATGACAGCATCTTGTACATGAAGCAGTCCGGAGCAGAAATGGGCGGCTGGCCTGAGCCTATTATACCTTATAATTATGTGGAGCCAAACGTGGAAGTATATGCAAAGCTTAAGTGGCTTGCAGAAAATACGAAAGCACAGCTTCAAGAAAGAAACATGCTTAAGGATGAAATCGGTCCGGTATTGGACCAAATAATCGATATGCAGGATACTCTAATGAATGTTTCAGTTAAAGAGCTTACAAATCAAGATATTACAGATGAGGAGAATTTAAAACTTTACAGGTATGGGGGAATGATTGACAGCATAATTCAATTAATGCAGATGAATCTCATGAGGAATGGGGTTGACACAAGCAATGATTTTACTACTGCTTTAATAGCTGATGTTTCAACAATTGCCCCAAATGACTACTTCCCAAAAGGTACATATTTGGAAATAGGAAACGGCCTCCCCTGTGAAATCTATGTGGTATGTCAGACCAACGGAAAAACATATCTGGCAAGGGGTGCCTTGTTCAACTATTACGAGTTTGTTTCGGATAAGCGACTTACCAACCAGGAATGGCAGACCATGGTGGGAGTAAAGAGAATGGCCATGGTTTACGACGAAGAAAAAAACATTCACGTTCCCATGGACATTTATGATGAAGAAGGCAACAGGCTAGTTAATGAAAATGAATATGATTTTGATAATATAATGATTACCGGTCCTTCCGAAAACATGGTTCCTAAGCCGGCATGGACAGAGTCCTTCATATCACAGGAAGAAAACAAGGTAACCATAAAGGATATAAGTATCAGCTGGGAGTAAAATGAAGAAACTATTAATACCGCTAATGGTCATTATGGCAGGGGCTGTCTTTATACTCTTGGGACAGCCCGAATCTTATGCTGCCGGGAAAATATCCATAGAACAGAAAACCTATGATTTATATGTAAAAGGCAATCATTTATATACAAAAAATGGCAGGGAATATGCTATAATCCTTGATGAAGAAATATTTGATTTTAAGATATACGACATAGATTACGACGGTGATGAGGAAATCTTAATTTTAACCAGGCATGAAACGGGAGAATGCGGAAAGGATTTAATCATTTGCGATACTGAAAAAGCCGGCGGCACTATATTTGCAAAAGAAATCTACAGGCAGGATTTTTCCGCCGGCAGGCCCTGGAAGGTTGATGCCTGCAACTTGGACAATGACGGTCGGGCAGATATATTTATCGGTGTATACAAAGACACCGTATTCTATAAGGACGTAAAAAAGAGGCCCTTCTTTTATTCCTGGGACGGGGACCGCCTGCATAAGAAATGGCTGGGCTCATTTTTCACCGATTGGGACCTGGTGGACATAACTTTTGGTGATTATTATAATTTGGGCTATGATGTGGCTGCGGTTCTGGAAAGAAACCAGGATGATAAAAGAATAGGCTTTTACCAGTTCATTGGCTTTGGTTTTGAAAACATGAAGACAATAGATTCCGGGGACCCTTCTTTTCCTTCTCAGTTAAAGCTTCTTTTTGAGAAATAATTCCTTGTCTTGGTCCGAAAAGAATCTTCTCCGAGTGTCATTGCCTATGAATACTACATAGTGTCATCCTGAGGGCTTTGCCCGAGATCCTTCGCTACGCTCAGGATGACAATGACAGGATGACATACAATTAATTAATTTTTAATAGTTCATTAATGATTACATAATTTTATGAAATTACAATAGATATTAAATATTAAAATTCAGTCTGTCTGCAATTTGGAGGAATGATGAAAAAGTTTTTTACAAGTAAGAAAGCAATAGTTTTTGTTATTGTTGGGGCTCTTGCAGCAATCATATTTTGGCTTGCAACCAAGGGTTCCAAGGCGCCGCAAGTGATGGCAAATGTTTCAAAATTAGAAAGAAAAACCCTTGAGCATGTAATATCCGTTAAAGCACCCCTGGAAGGGATTGAAAAGGCAGAGGTCACATCCCCCTTAAACTACAAGATAATCGATATCAGGGTGAAGGAAGGAGATTTGGTTAAAAAGGACGATGTTTTAGCTGTCCTGGACAGGGTAGAACTGGAAAAAGAAATTGAATACGAAGAAAATCAAATCGAACTAAGCAAACTGGAAGCGGAAGAGAGAATCAAGGCACTGCAGATAGAATACGACAAGGCTTTGGCAAGTTACAGGGACATGGAAAAAACATATGAGCAAAACAAGGACCTGTACGAAAACGGGGTAATAACCGAAGAAGCCTTCAAAAAGACGGAAAAGGACCTGGAAGATTTGAAAAGAAGCCTTGATAGTTATAATGCCGTCAACGGGAAAATACAATTGTCCCAGGCCGATAAAAAGCGCATTGAGATACAGGAGGACCAGCTTAAGTTTAAGAAAGAAGAACTTGAAAAGGTCATGATAAAAAGTCCTATTGACGGAACCGTTACAAGGGTAAATGTCAATATCGGAAGATATGCCAGGGATACAGAAAACGGCCAGGCCATGTTTGTGGTGGAAAACCTGGAAAAGCTTCAGATGAAGGCTTCAGTCAGCGAATTTGACGTGGGAAAAATTAAATTAAATCAAGAAGCTGAGATTTATTCGGATATTTTAGGTAAGGGGTTTGCAAAAGGAAGGGTTGCAAGGATATCCCCGACAGCAGAGCAAAAAGACGCCAACACCATGGAAAGAGTGATTCCCGTATTAATTGATGTAACCGAAAGGCCGGAAAATTTAATTGCAGGAGTAATTGCTACCGCTAAAATAAGAACCGAAAAGAAAGAAAATGTATTTGCCGTCCCATCGGGAGCCATAGTTCAGGACGGGGAAGAATACAAGATTTACATATTGAATGAAGACAATACCCTGAAGTCCATACCGGTTGAAATTGGTCTTGAAACAGATTTGGAATCAGAAATCATAGGAGATTTATCCGAAGGAATGAGGTATGTTATTAATCCGGACGAGACATTCCAAGAGGGTATGACCGTAATCCCTAACGAAAATGAGTAGGTTGATATGGAAAAGATGATTAGGATAGAAAATTTGAATAAAATATACAAAAACGGCTCAGTTGAAGTACATGCCTTAAAGGATGTGAACATGGAGGTGGCCTACGGAGAATTCTTAGCAGTCATGGGACATTCCGGTTCCGGAAAATCAACCCTCATGAATATATTAGGCTGTCTTGACAGGCCGACCAGCGGCAAGTATTTTCTTGACGGGATAGATATTGATATAAAAAGCCCGGATGAGCTTTCCCTGATAAGAAATAAAAAAATCGGTTTTGTTTTTCAGGCATTTAATTTAATACCCAGGACCAATGTTCTTAGAAATGTGGAGCTTCCCATGATATATGCCAAGGTTAAGGCAAAACAAAGAAGGGAAAGGGCTTTGGAACTTTTGGAGAAGGTAGGTTTATCGGACAGGGTAAACCATATGCCTAATGAGCTGTCGGGAGGTCAAAAACAAAGGGTTGCCATAGCCAGGGCCTTGGCCAACAATCCTCCCATAATACTTGCCGATGAGCCTACGGGAAACCTGGACACCAATGCATCGGAAGAAATCATGAAAATATTCAGAGACCTTAACAGGGAAGGAACCAGCATCATAGTGGTCACCCATGAACCTGAAGTGGCGAAATATGCAGACAGAATAATTGTGTTTAAGGACGGGTGCATAATCGAAGACTCGAGGAAAGAGGGTGGAAAAAATTATTTGGCTTGAAAATATTAAGATAGCATTCCAATCTATCTTATCAAATAAAATGAGGTCCCTTCTTACCATGCTGGGAATTATAATAGGAATCAGCTCGGTTATTTCAATCGTATCCATAGGCGACAGCATGAAGGGGGTTATGGATAACATATACAAGGATTTCGGCAAGAACAGGGCTATTCTGTATGTAGGAAACATAGAGGACTTCAGGACAACGGACTTTTTTTATAACGATGATCTGGAGCTATTGAAGGAAAGATTCAGCGAAAAGATAGTCTATATCTGCCCCTCGGAATCCCTGAGGAGCGATGTTACGGCAGGCAGAAACACCATAAAGCTTAACATGGACTTTATTGATTCCGGATATGAAGAAGTTCAACAAGTTAAAATGCTTTACGGCAGGATGATAAATGACAAGGACATAGAAAGAAAGAGCAAGGTTATCGTATTAGAACAAAAAGCTGCTTTAAAACTTTTCGGAAAAGACAATGTAGTAGGAAAGACAATAAGGGTTAAGATAGACGACAATATGGAAGATCTCCTTATAGTTGGAGTTTATAAAATCGAGATTTCGCCCTTTTTAGCCTTGATGCAGGGACAAAGCAATTATGAAAACAGCTTCATACCCTATACAATGCCTACTTCATCAAATTATGCTTATTATGCCCTGGATATATTTATAAATGAAAAATATTCCATAGCCGTTACCGGAGATGAAATAATAAATTATATTGCCAGGCTGAAAAACAGGACGCCTGAAAACTACTTATTCTATACTGTTGAGGAAGAACAAACTCAAGTTGAAAGCATTGTGACCGGCTTATCTGTAGCGGTTGCAGCCATAGCAGCCATATCCCTCCTGGTTGGCGGAATAGGCATTATGAACATCATGCTGGTATCCGTAACCGAAAGAACCAGGGAAATAGGGATTAAAAAAGCCCTCGGTGCAAGAACAAAAGACGTTTTGTTTCAGTTTTTGATTGAATCGGCTACCCTTTCCGCAATCGGAGGGATAGTGGGAACCATAACGGGCATCGGTTTTGTCATGGTAGGAGGGTCATTCATATCCATACCTGTTGTTGTAAATCCTGCCTCCATTATTTTGGCTGTTGCCTTTGCCATGGTAATCGGTATATTTTTCGGCTATTATCCGGCCAGGAAAGCAGCAAATTCAGACCCCATCGAAGCCCTTAGATACGAATAAAAATAAAAAAGGAGTGGTAATGTGATCCTAACAAAAGAACAAAATAAACATTACTTAAGACATGTAATAATACCTGAAATAGGTGAGGAAGGTCAAAAAAAGCTTCTTGATTCAACTGTTTTGGTGTATTGCGAGAATACGGACAGTTTAAGATTCCTGGCATATTATCTTGCTGCTGTCGGTATAGGAAGAATACTATGTGATTTAAAGGATAAAAGCGGTGCTGATTCCTTGTTTGCTGAAGTTATTGATTTAAACAATGATACAAGAATTGATTTCTTGGATGTTTGCGATGAGGAAAAGGACAGCCCCCAAAATTATTACAGGATTGTTTTGGGAAATTACAATTTTGTAAAAAATATTACCCGTAAATTATTAAATGATAAATATGTACCGACTGTTATATCTCTATATAACCAATGGAAGGGCAGCCTGCAAACTTTTGTCAGTGAGGATTCGTTTAAGAGTTTTGTTGCCTTGATGGCAGGTAACAATACTCGAGAATCAGGCTCACCTTTTTTAGCAAACGGATTATCTGCCGCTCTTTGTGCTGCCGAATATGTAAAGCTTTGCCTTAACATTGGCAATATAAAAGGAGATATGCTGTATTTTGACCTGTATGATTTGGAATTTATACAAAATGATAATAATGCCGACTTGTTTGAATTTTTAAATGAAGAAAGCAAAAAGGAAATAAGACAAAAATTATCAGAGGCTAAGGTCTTGATAATAGGTGCGGGAGGCTTAGGCTCCCCGGCAGCTTACGGTATGGCCATGGCCGGTATCAAAACATTGGGGTTGCTGGATTTGGATATAGTGGAAATAAGCAATTTAAACAGGCAAATACTCCATTCCTTTTCCCGTATCGGTATGCCAAAGGTTAACTCAGCAGAATTAATGCTAAAAAAATTTAATCCCGAAATAAATATTAAAACCTATAAAATTGAATTAAACAAGGATAATGCGGAACAAATTTTTTCGGAATACGATATGATTATTGCTGCGGTTGATAATATACCTACCAGGTACCTGATAAATGATACATGCTTTTTATTGAATAAACCTTTTGCAGAGGCAGGAATTTTGATGTTCAACGGCACTGCAACCACCCTTGTTCCTCACCTGGGACATTGCTACAGGTGTTTGTATCCCCAAGTTGACACCAGCAAATTCTCAGGTATTAATGGCATTTTAGGTTGTGTTCCGGGAGTTATGGGCTTTATAGAAGCGGCAGAGGCCGTAAAAATAATGACCGGGCTAGGAAAAACCTTAAAAAATAAAATACTTTTGTTTGATTCACTTGAAATGGATTTTAATATTATTGATATAGCAAAAAATCCCCAATGTCCAACATGCGGTCAACAATAATGAATTTAAATAAGAACAAAGAAAACCGTCAACAAAAAATAGTCCCCTAAAAGTGAGAATGATTGAATTATTTTTGGATAAACTATTAAAAATAATTCATCATGGAGGCGGCTATGAAAAAATTTTTATTGATAATATGCGCATTGATGCTCTTAATAGCGGCATGTGCACCGGATGACGGGAATTTAAATGAAGACGAAACAAATGATGGTATTGACGAACCAACTGACGATAATAACACCGGGGCAAATGCAAATAATGATACTTTTGACGGTGAAGAAGAAACCCTGACAGGAACAGCCCAGGGATACGGGGGAGAAATCACCGTAACCGTGGTGGTTAACGGGGATGACATAGTATCGGTTGAAGCAATGGGAGAAAATGAAACGGAAGGCGTAGGTTCTTTGGCCCTGGAGCAGCTGCCCGATAAGATTGAACAAGCGAATTCAACGGATGTTGATGACATATCGGGAGCCACCAAAACAAGTCAAGGAATAAAGCAAGCAGTTGAAAATGCCCTGAAAACCAGTACCCAATCAAAGAAAAACCAGCCTTAGGCTGGTTTTAATCATATATGGAGGATAGAATCAATGATGTGGATGATTCTCTTATACAATCGATTTTGTGGAGCTCATCCTGAATTGCTTTTAAGCCTGCCGGAGCCATGCACCTTACTTTCATGAGGATGCACCAGGTTCCTGTGACTATGTGGCACTCCTCTATCACCAAATCTGGAATGACCATGTTTTTAAGCTGTTTCAAAAGCTTATCATAGTCGTCGGTCCTGACTCTCAATGATATTATGGCATAGGTGGTGTAGCCAAGCTTTGTCCAGTCGATTACCGCTTTATATCCTGCAATGATACCCTGGACTTCCAATTTTGCCACCCTGTTATGTATGGCAGGTCTTGATAAATTTAATCTTTTTGAGAGCTCCTCGTGAGAGATCCTCCCCTCTTTCTCCATGTTTTTTATTATTTGCATGTCTAAAAAATCCATATTATCCCCTTGTCATATCGTAATTATATTTTTATTATTAAAAACTTTCAGTCATAATATAACATAAAAGGATACAACTTGTAAATGATTATTTATTAAAGTTTTGTAAAGTATATAAGGCTCAAAAAGCCAAATGTCGGAATATATAAAAATATTTTGGCAAATATAAATATTGATGAAATGTTCTATTGGAGGAATTTTTAATGAGATATAAATCTATCTTACTGATAATTTGTTTATTTTTATTATTAATGCCGGGCTGTGCAGTAAATGACAATAACACCGATGACGGCGTACCTGATACGGAAGAAGAAGAATACGGCAAGTATTCTCACAACGGGAGAATTGTTAAAGTGGATAAAGGGGGCTTCCATGTACAATCTGATGAGAAGGTGGATTTCTTCAATGTGGATGAAGAAACAATGGGTAATTTTTACGTGGGTGAATATGTTAGACTAAGTCCAAAGAACGGCGATGTTTACGATGTGGTTTTGGACGAAGAATTTGATTATACTTCGGTAATGAAAGCAGACATGTTTGATGAGGATGAGAGGTTAGATTTAAGGGTTGAAAAAATATCGAGAGATCAAACTGGTACAATGAGGATCAGCGGTATAGCTGCAGACAATAAGGAATATGATGTAATAAAGGATGCAGAAACGGTAACAAATTTTGCTTATTCAACCTTAAAAGTAAACGATGAAGTATCTGTTTATCCTAAAAACATTTCGGATGGAACCCCGTCAAGGGTGGAGGCAAAGGCCCTTGTCAAGAAGATTGATTGACAAAACTAGCGGAATGGATTAAAATATGTATGAAATAAACCTATAGATATGAGATATTAGGAGGTAAATTTCGGCATTTTGACATGCTGGAATTTACCTTTATTTTATAAGGAGAGATGATAAAAATGATAACAATTACCGGAAATAATTTAACTTTGGATGATTTGGCCGCGGTTTGCAGAAATTATGAAAAGGTAAAATTGTCTGATTATGCGGTACAAAAAATAATTGAATCCAGGAAGATTGTGGATGAATTCGTTGAAAAGGAAGATGTGGTTTACGGTATCACTACCGGATTCGGAAAATTCAGCGATGTTACCATTTCAAAGGAAGAATCAAAAACTCTCCAGGAAAACCTGATAATAAGTCACGCGGTAGGTGCAGGAAAACCCTTTGATACGGAAATCGTACGTGGGATAATACTCTTGAGGATTAACAACCTGGCAAAGGGTTATTCGGGTGCGAGACTTGAAACAATACAAACAATGATTGAAATGCTGAACAAGGGAGTTCACCCGGTCGTTCCTGAAAAAGGGTCTCTTGGCGCAAGCGGAGACTTAGCCCCTCTTTCTCACATGGTCCTTCCCATGATTGGCCTGGGCAAGGCTGAGTACATGGGTCAGGTAATGCCGGGAAAGGAAGCCATGGAAAAGGCCGGGATACCTGTAATCAATCTTACCGCCAAGGAAGGACTTGCCCTAATAAACGGAACCCAGGTTATGACTGCCGTGGGAGCCTTGACCATATATGATGCCCTCAATATTGTAAAGGCGGCTGATATTGCCGCAGCCTTAAGCTTTGAAGCCCAAAAAGGAATAGTGGATGCCCTGGATCATAGACTCCATGAAATTCGTCCCCATAAAGGACAGATGGAAACTGCAAAAACCCTGTTACAACTTTTGGCAGGAAGCCAGATGACAACAAGGCAGGGAGAAATAAGGGTACAGGATGCTTATTCCTTAAGATGCGTGCCCCAGGTCCACGGAGCAAGCAAGGACGCTATTGAATATGTAAAAGAAAAAGTCGAAACAGAAATAAATTCGGTTACGGATAACCCCATAATATTTCCTGAAACTAAGGAAGGCATTTCAGGAGGCAACTTCCACGGCCAGCCCATGGCCCTTGCTTTTGACTTTTTGGGAATTGCCCTGGCAGAGCTGGCCAATATTTCGGAAAGAAGAATTGAAAGGCTGGTAAATCCCGCCCTAAGCGGACTGCCTGCATTCTTGGTAGAGCATGGAGGATTGAATTCGGGCTTTATGATTGTTCAGTATTCGGCGGCTGCCTTGGTTTCCGAAAACAAAATCCTATCCCATCCGGCTTCCGTTGATTCCATACCATCCTCGGCAAACCAGGAAGACCATGTTTCCATGGGAACCATTGCGGCAAGAAAGGCAAAGGAAATTATGGAAAACGTACGAAGGGTTCTGGCCATGGAAATACTGTGCGCATGCCAGGGAATAGATTTACGGGGTAACAAGGGATTAGGGGCAGGAACGAAAATAGTTTACGAGGAAGTAAGAAAAGTAATTCCCATGTTAACAAAAGACAGACCCTTGTATGAAGATATAAATAAATGTGAGGAATTAATCATAAACGGAACAATCACAAGGGCGCTATAAAATGTCATTACTATGAATATTCCAAAAATGTCATTCTGAGGGCTTCAGCCCGAAGAATCCCATGGATTCTTAAAACTAAAAATAATAAAAATATCCGCTCACGGTTTCGGACAC
>DCDC01000120.1 GCA_002316225.1 Firmicutes bacterium UBA1065
CGCATTATAAAGCCTCGTTATAAGCCCGGGCAAGGGTCACCGGTCAAAATCATTTGCCTGGTTTTATAATGAACTCTAAAAGTCCGGGAGAACTTTCAGACAATATTCAAAAGACAAAAAGCATAATAAGAAGTTTATTATAATAAAGGTAAAAAATAATTTTTGGCATAGATAAATTATTAAGGAATTATTACATGAAATACAAATTTGTGAACTGATTATATGAAAGAAAAATTGTTCCAAAGATTAATAAACCAAAAGAAAGGTTGAAATTCCAAAATGAAGAGGTCTTCCAAAAATAAGCTGATTTTAGTTGTATTATGTCGCTAAATTACCATTTAGCGACATAAAATAAATATATCAGGATGCATGTTTTTTAAGCTTTTGTAATCATTTCCTGTCTCCCCTCTCACTGTGGCCTGGCACCATATACCTTGGTTCCGAATAAATTGCAATTAAAAAGGAGTAAACAATTTTGTTTACTCCATATTTTCGAAACTTATTTTGCATATTCTGTAGCTCTTATTTCCCTGATTACATTTACTTTGATCTGACCCGGATATTCCATTTCTTCTTCAATCTTCTTGACAATATCCTTGGCTATAAGAACTATGCTGTCATCGGTTGTAACTTCAGGTTTTACCATTATTCTGACTTCTCGTCCGGCTTGTATAGCAAAAGACTTTTCTACCCCTTCGAATGAATTTGAAATTTCTTCAAGTTTCTCAAGCCTCTTTATATAAGTTTCCAAAGTTTCTCTTCTTGCTCCAGGTCTTGCAGCCGATATTGCATCCGCTGCTTGGACTAAGACAGCTTCTATTGTTTGGGGCTCCATATCCCCGTGATGGGCTGCTATGGCATGAACTACAGCCTTGCTTTCCTTGTATTTCTTGGCTAATTCTTCACCTATGGCTACGTGAGGTCCTTCAACTTCATGGTCCACTGCCTTTCCTATATCATGCAGCAAACCTGCCCGTTTTGCTACCTTTACGTCAGCTCCCAGCTCGGCAGCCATTATTCCTGCCAAATATGATACTTCGATGGAATGTTTCAGTACATTTTGGCCGTAACTTGTTCTGAATTTTAGCCTGCCCAGCAATTTAATCAATTCAGGGTGAAGACCGTGTACTCCGGTTTCAAGGGTTGCTTGTTCACCTTCATCCTTTATTATCTGGTCAACTTCTTTTCTGGCCTTTTCCACCATTTCTTCTATTCTTGCAGGATGAATTCTTCCGTCAGCAATTAGTTTTTCCAGGGCTAATCTGGCAACTTCTCTTCTGATGGGGTCAAATCCGGAAATTACTACTGCTTCCGGTGTATCATCTATAATAATATCTATACCTGTCAGTTGTTCCAGGGCTCTGATGTTTCTGCCCTCTCTTCCGATTATTCTGCCCTTCATTTCGTCATTTGGCAGGTCAACGACAGATACAGTAGTTTCTGCTACATGGTCCGCAGAACATTTCTGAATTGCATATGTAATGATTTCACGTGCTCTTCTTTCTGCAGTTTCCTTTGCTTCTTTCTCGATTTCTTTAACCGCCATTGCTGCTTCTTGTTCTGCTTCTCTCTTTATGTTTGCAATCAGGATGTTTTTGGCTTCTTCCGTTGAAAGTCCGGAAATTCTCTCTAATTCCTCGATTTGTTGCTGATGAATGCCTTCCAATTGTTCTTGCTTCGTTTCGATTTCCTTCAGCTTTTTTTGAAGCATTTCATCTTTTTTCTCTACCGCAAGGCTTTTGGAATCCAGCATTTCTTCTTTTTTAATCAGTCTTTTTTCAGCTCTTTGAAGCTCGTTTCGTCTTTCCCTGTTTTCTCTTTCAAATTCATTTCTTAGCCGGTGAACTTCATCTCTTGCTTCAACAAGTATTTCACGTTTTTTTGTTTCGGCTTTTTGTTTTGCTTCTTCGATTATTCTTTTAGCTTCTGCTTCAGCACTACCTATCTTGCTTTCAGATATATTTTTACGGATTAAAAATCCTATAATTATACCTATAATTGCGCAGATAATACCGACAAATATTTCTTCGAACAATTCAGCACCTCCATATTAAATTTTCAAGCTGCGAAATTTATACATTTTTTCCTAATTTCAATTAAAAAAAATGTGTATCTTCTAAACTTGTAGTTTTAATTTTATTGAATTAATAAGTTTTTTTAAAACTTATTTACAATTTATTTTATAATTAATTATAAATAATGTCAAGATTTAATAATTTTATAATTTACATAATGACTTAAACAGGAAAAAGGTTTACATAAATAAATTTATGTAAACCTTTTTGTATATAAAAAAGGCACCTTAGGTGCCCTTACAAATTTATTGTGTAAAATTTATTAATCTACTTCCAGTGGAAGTTCCTTATCGTCCGATACCAGTTTAATATCTCCTATTTCGAACTTTTCCAGTACCTTCTTTTCTATTGCTTCCATCAGGTCAGGATTTGATAAAAGATATTCCTTTGCATTCTCCCTTCCTTGTCCTATCCGGTTATTTTCGTAAGAATACCATGCCCCCGCCTTGGTTACAACTCCTGCTTCTACGGCCATATCCAGGATGCAGCCTTCCCTTGATATGCCCTTACCGTATATAATATCAAATTCTGCCTGTTTAAAGGGTGGCGCAACTTTGTTCTTGACAACCTTAACCCTGGTCCTGCTGCCATAAACGTCATCACCCTTTTTGATGGTTTCAATTCTTCTTACGTCTAATCTCATTGAGGCATAAAACTTTAAAGCCCGACCTCCGGTAGTTGTTTCGGGATTGCCGAACATTACGCCTATCTTTTCCCTGAGCTGGTTGATAAATATGGCTACCGTATTGGATTTGCTTATAGCTCCCGCTAATTTTCTTAAAGCCTGGGACATCAGTCTTGCCTGGAGCCCCATGTGTGAATCTCCCATTTCCCCGTCTATTTCAGCTTTGGGTACCAAGGCGGCAACAGAGTCAACAACTATAACATCAATGGCACCGCTTCTTACCAGGGCTTCTGCTATTTCAAGGGCTTGCTCCCCGGTATCAGGCTGGGATATGATAAGATCTTCGACCTTGACGCCTAAATTCTTGGCATAGGCTGGGTCAAGGGCATGCTCTGCGTCAATGAAGGCAGCTATTCCTCCTCGTTTTTGTGCTTCTGCTACTATATGTAATGCAACCGTCGTTTTGCCTGAAGATTCAGGCCCGAATATTTCAATGATTCTTCCTTTCGGTACCCCACCTATTCCGGTAGCTATATCAAGGGGCAGGGCTCCGGTTGGTATGGCCTCTATATTCAGTTTTGCATTCTCTCCAAGTTTCATTATAGAACCTTTACCAAATTGTTTTTCAATTTGAGCTATGGCAAGCTCAAGCGCCTTATCTTTTTCCATATCCGACTCCTTATAGAACATTTGTTCACTTATGATTATACATGAAACACTGTGACTTGTCAAACAATTAATTCTTTAAAACATTTCTGTTATCGTAAATATATACGGCTCCCGAGGTTATGGTCAGCAAGATGGTTATTGCTGTCAATGGTGTTATCAAAGAGCCCGTAAAAGCAAAATAACCCGTATAATTTAACAAAATAACAATAATCAAAATCATCTGAAAAACAGTTTTTATCTTACCCCATGCATTAGCAGCAATTACGATGCCTTTTGAAACAGCTAAGGTCCTGAATCCTGAAACCAAAAATTCCCTTGATATGATTACCACAACAATCCATGCCTTTAAATAACCGATCTCCACAAATGCTATAAATGCCGCCAATGTAAGAAGCTTATCGGCAAGAGGATCCATAAATTTCCCGAAATCAGTTATTAAACCGTCTCTTCTTGCTATGTGACCGTCAACGGCATCGGTGACAGCAGCCCCAACAAAGATTAAGAGAGGCAGGAACTTGAAAATTCCCCCGCTTATGCCTAAAAACAGCAAAAAGAAAGGTATTAAAAGCACTCTTATGAGAGTAAGCTTGTTTGGTAAATTAAGGCTCTTGAACCAATCAATAATCTTCATCTTCCACATCTCCCATCAAATCATATTCTAATGCGTCCTTAATCCTTACCCTGTAAATATTGCCCAAGGTTAATTCTCTATCTGATGTTACATAAACACAGCCGTCTATTTCAATCGAATCCATGTAGGTCCTGCCTGCATAGATATTTTCCCCTTCCTTCTCTTCCATTAATACATCATAGGTCTTACCAATCTTCAATAAATTCTTTTGATAAGATATCTCCTGCTGGATTTCCATCAATTCATTATATCTTTGTTCCTTGATGTCTTCATCGATTTGTCCCGGCAGCTTGTAGGCAGGTGTATCCTCTTCCCTGGAATACTTGAATATTCCCACCCTGTCAAGCTTGTATTCTTTCAGAAAATCTTTAAGCTCTTCGTGTTCATCCCGGGTTTCACCGGGAAAGCCCGTTATCAGGGAGGTGCGGATGACCGCATCCTTTACTTCCCTTCGAATTTTTTGGATAAGAGACGTGATTTGGTCCCTGCTGGTCTTCCTGTTCATTCTTCTTAATATTCTGTCACTGATATGCTGGATGGGAATATCGAAATATTTGAGAAGCTTTTTATTGTGCTTGAATTCATCTATAAGTTCATCATATATATCTTCAGGATACAAATAATGAATTCTGATCCATTGTATTCCGTCAATTTGAGAAATCCCTCGAACAAGTTCATGGAGCTTTCTTTCACCGAATATGTCAATTCCATACTTGCTGGTGTCCTGGGCTATAAGTATTATTTCCTTTACGCCCTTCCCGGCAAGGGTACTGGCTTCCCCCAGCAAATTTTCGATTCTCCGGCTTTTAAACGGCCCTCTGAGCTTGGGAATCACGCAATAGGTACAATTATTGCTGCAGCCTTCAGCTATTTTTAAATAGGCATACCAGGCTTGAGTCAGGGCCTTCCTGGGCAGGTCGCTGTCCATATCAAGGTCTCCTTCCGTAGAAACCAGCAATTTTTTGTTATTCTCGTATTCCTCAATGTAGCTGTCAATTTTTTCGAATCCTGCCGTACCGATTATTATGTCGATTTCTGCAATTTCCTTTGCCAGTTCTTCCCCGAATCTTTGGGACAGGCATCCGGTGACAATAATTTTTGCTTTTTTGTTAATCTTATTTTTTATATCTGCAGCAAATAATATTGCATTTATTGATTCTTCCTTGGCATCGTTTATGAAGGAACAGGTGTTTATTATGATGTAATCGGCCTTGTCGGCATACTCCGTTACCCTGTATCCTTTTTTTGTCAGGATGCCCAGCATGTTCTCCGAATCTACAAGATTTTTGGAGCATCCCAATGAATGCATGTATATTTTTTTCATTTATTCGTCGGTTCCTCTCATCTGGTCTAATTCTTCCTTTGTAATAAGGACTTTTCTTGGTTTGCTGCCCTCATGGCCCCCTACTATACCTCTCTTTTCCAGCTGGTCGATAATCCTGGCTGCCCTTGCATAGCCAACCTTGAATTTTCTTTGAATATAGGATACCGAGGCCTGGCCGTCATTTACCACCATATCGATAGCCTGCTCCAGGTATTCGTCTTCCTCGTCATCGGATGTCTGGCTTTCAATTTCTTTGATGATTTCGTTTTGCTTTGATGTTTTTATTTCAACTTGCTGGTCTTTTATAAAATCGACCACCCTTCTTATTTCATCGTCTGAAATAAAGGTTCCTTGTATTCTGACGGGCTTAGGAAGGCCTATAGGGTAGTAAAGCATATCTCCTTTCCCAAGGAGTTTTTCAGCCCCTCCCGTATCCAAAATGGTTCTTGAATCAATGTGGGATGATACGGCAAAGGCAATTCGGGACGGGATATTTGCTTTTATAACACCCGTAATTACATCGACCGAAGGCCTTTGGGTTGCTATTACCAGGTGCATGCCGCAGGCTCTTGCAAGCTGGGCAATACGGGTTATATATTCTTCCACCTCTGCTGAAGCCACCGCCATCAAATCTGCCAGCTCATCTATTATTATAACGATTTTTGGCATCTTGTCCTTGCCTTCTTTTGTCATTTTTTCATTGTAGGAGTCAATTTCCCTTACACCGTTTTGGGCAAAAATCTTATAGCGGTTGGTCATTTCCATGACTGCCCAGTTTAAAGCATTTGCTGCCTTTCTTGGGTCTGTAACCACAGGTATCAGCAGGTGGGGAATGCCGTTGTAGATGCTTAACTCAACAACCTTGGGATCAACTAAAATCAACTTCACCTCATCAGGTCTTGCCTTAAACAAAATACTCATTATTAGGGAATTAATGCACACGCTTTTGCCTGATCCGGTAGCCCCTGCTATCAATAAATGGGGCATTTTGTCAATGCTTGCTATTATGTTCTTTCCCCCTATATCCTTTCCAATGGCAAAGGGCAGGTTGGTTTCAGCTGTTTTATACTCCCTGGATTCAATCAGGCTCCTTAAATATACGTTGGTTTTTGCCCGGTTGGGTACTTCTATCCCTATTGCCGACTTACCCGGTATTGGTGCTTCCATCCTTATTTCAGAGCTGGCAAGGGCCAGGGCCAAGTCATTTGACAAGGCAGTTATACGGCTTACCTTGATTCCGGGCGCAGGTTGTATTTCATACCTGGTAATAGTGGGGCCCTTGCTTATTTGAAGTATCTTGCAGGGTATATTAAAACTGTTCAGGGTATCGATAAGCTTTTCACCGTCTTTTTTCAAGTCCTCCCTGTCACCCCTTGCCTGCTGAGGCAGAGGTTCAAGGAGCTTGACCGGCGGCAGAAGGTAATTATCAGATGCAGCGTCCGTTATGGTGATTATATCATCTGTAATTTCCTTTTTCTCTGATTTTTCTTTTGTTTCTTTTACAGGTTCAATTTTTGGAGTTTCCGGTTTGATTTCTGTTTTTTCAATCTTTTCAGCTTTTTCTATATCCTCTATTCTTAATTGGGTAATTTCAGCCTTTTTATTGTCCGTGGCAGGACTCATGTAATCATATATACGTACCTTCTCATCTTCCTGCTTCTTAGGAGCTTTTTCTTTTTTGCTTTTTCCTTCATCATCTTCCGTAAATATGAAATTTGATATGGCAGTAAGAATTTTCTTTATGTATTTTATAATTAATTTTATGAGACCCAGGACGCTTTGATTCGTGAGAAGAACCAAAGATGAAAACATTAATGCTCCCAAAGCTATATAGGTCCCGTTTTTTCCTATGAGCTTAACAAACAGGAAGGTAATTGCATTTCCAACGGCACCTCCGCCCTTGCCCAATAAGCCCAGGTGGGAAGAACTTGAAAGGAGCTCTTTAAAGTCCTGGCTTGAAGCCATGAGGGCGTATACGTCAGGATCAGATACCGCCTTGAATATGATGAAGCCCAGGAAAAATCCTATAAGAGCCGCAATTTGATTGGAGTCGTTCAATATAATTATGTTTAATAGTCTTAAAACTCCAAGGGCCAAGATTAAATAGGGCAATACCATGGAACCTGCTCCAAAGGCCGAATGAGTAAACATATTTATGCTTTTGCCTATTATTCCCGTCTGTGCTTCCTTCTTGGTTACTATAATCAGGAATACTGCAAAAGACACAAGAAAAATACCGGTCAACTCTTTAATCAGAATATCTCTGCCTGATCTTTTGGAGCTTGTACCCTTTTTGCCTGATTTATTTTTTTTGCCTGATGGAGCTGAATTTTTACTATCCTTGCTTGCTGTTGTTTTTGCCATTAAAAAATGTCCCCCTGGATAACTTTAACTGGTTTCATTATAACATAGGGAATGCAAGTTTAGCAACGTCAATTTATTTCCCTATTTTGTCGATTAACTCCCTTAATTTTACCATGGCTTGGCTGAAGCCTCCTATTTCATCTATAAGTCCTATGCTCACAACCTCTTCCGCATTTAATACGGTTCCCACATCATTGGCTATCTCATCGGTCTTGTACATGTATTCCAAAAGGGCATCCTTGTCGACCCTGGAGTTCATAACTATAAAATCGGTAATCCTCTCCTGCATTTTCTGAAAATATCTGAAGGTCTGGGGCACTCCAATAACTAAACCGTTGGTCCTTATGGGATGGATGGTCATGGTTCCGGTAGGGGCTATGAAAGAATAATCCGCCGAAACCGCCAGGGCTGTACCTATGCTGTGTCCCCCTCCCAATACTATGGAAACCGTAGGTTTTGTAATGCTTGCTACCAATTCGGATATGGCAAGACCTGCTTCAACATCTCCACCCATTGTATTTAGCAATAATAGCAATCCCTTTACCTGAGAGTCCATCTCAGCCCCTATTATCATGGGAATTATGTGTTCATACTTGGTTGTTTTGCTTTGGGGAGGCAAGGCTGTATGGCCTTCAATTTCACCAATAATGCTTATAAAGCAAATATCCTTTACAGGCTCTACCTGGGTGACGCTGCCCACCTGCTTAACATTTTCTATGGCTTGGCCCTTATCATCATTATCACTCGGTGTTCCGCTGTATAAAAAAGGATTTGCGGGTTCGTTTTT
>DCDC01000121.1 GCA_002316225.1 Firmicutes bacterium UBA1065
ATATGTTTGACAAACCTACAAATATATAAATAAACATTTTGAAATATAAATTCATCATGATCATTATAAAATCGGGAGTATTCTTGTATAAAAACAGAAAGACATGAAAATATTGTCGTGACAGGAATTTTATTTTGTGTATAATATTGTTATAGAGAAGTAAAAAAGGGGTGTATACCATGATAGGGAAAAAGATAAGAAGTTTAAGAAAGAGCAAGAATATGACAATAGTAGAACTGTCCGAACAAATCAACGTGACTTCAGGATATATATCTCAGATAGAAAGAGATTTAATATCCCCTTCCTTAACAGTATTAAAGAGATTATCTCAGGTATTGGAGGTACCTCTTTCGGTATTGTTTTTGGAGGAATCTTCCAATGATGTTGTTGCAATACCTCGGGATGAAAGACCTAAAGTTAAATTATGCGACATAAATGTTGAACTGGAATATATTACTCCGGTACATAATAATGATGAAAAGAAACTGGACTTTGAAGCATTTATATTCAAGCTCAATCCTAAAACCTGGATAAGCAATCACAGCTTGTCACATAATTCCATAGAATACATTTATGTCATACAAGGTGAGATAGAATGTCATTCAGGCGGGAAAGTATATTCAGTTTCAAAGGGGGACAGCTTGTTTATTCCTGAAAACAGCGATCATTTGTTTTATAACGGAAAGGGAGAGGTATCGGAAGTCTTGTGCATAATATCTCCTCCTCTAAATAAGGCTTGACAAAAGCACTGTCTTATTATATTATCCAAATATGCAATGAAGGAAAGCAGTAAACAAGGGCATTATTTCAGAGAGCCGGCGGTTGGTGCGAGGCGGCATAATGTTTGTTGAATCCGTTCCGGAGCATCCGAGGGTAAAAAACTTGGACGTTGAAGGCGTTAACTTCTTAAAGTGATTATGCTTTTTCAGCATAATAATTAGGGTGGCACCGCGAGAATCTCTCGTCTCTAAATGAGGCGGGAGTTTTTATATATGGAGGTTAATATGTTAGATATCAAGAGAATCAGAAACAATCCTAAAGAGGTGGAAGAACTATTAAAAAGAAGAAATCCGGAATTAAGCCTGGATAAGGTTCTCGACCTGGACAGGGCAAGAAGGGAAAAGCTTGTTGAAGTTGAGAATATGAAGGCACAGCAGAATAAGGTCTCCAAACAGGTTCCTCTTCTCAAGAAGGAAGGAAAAGATGTGACGGCAATTCTTCAGGAAATGAAGGAATTGGCTGAAAAGGTTAAGCTTTTGGACGGACAGGTAAAAGAAATTGATGAGAAAATCGAAGCAGAACTCTTGAATATTCCAAATACTCCAAATCCCGACATAACCATCGGTGCTTCAGATGCTGATAACAAGGAAATAAGAAGATGGGGCCAGCCAAGAGAATTTGATTTTGAATTAAAGGCCCACTGGGATATAGGAGTGGAATTGGATATCCTTGATTTTGAAAGGGCTACTAAAATTACGGGAACCCGCTTCTCAATGTTCAAGGGAGCCGGAGCCAAATTGGAAAGGGCACTCATTGCCTACATGCTCGATAAACATACTTTGGAACACGGCTTTACGGAAATATCTCCTCCCTTCATGGTAAACAGGGACAGCATGATTGGGACGGGACAGCTTCCTAAATTTGAAGAAGACATGTTCAAGCTCAACCAAAGAGATTATTACCTGATCCCCACAGCCGAAGTGCCCGTAACCAATATCTATCGCAATGAAGTATTGGATGAAAAGGACCTCCCCATGTATATGACAGCCTATACTCCCTGCTTCAGGGCTGAAGCAGGTTCAGCGGGAAGGGATACGAGAGGCTTGATCAGAAATCATCAGTTTGATAAGGTTGAAATGGTCATGTATGCAAAGCCTGAAGATTCATATGCTCAACTTGAAAAACTTACAAGCTTTGCCGAGGCCATATTGAAAGGCTTGAATCTTCCATACAGGGTTGTAGAGCTTTGTACCGGTGATATCGGTTTCAGTTCTGCAAAGACCTATGATTTGGAGGTATGGATGCCCAGCTACAACAGGTATGTGGAAATTTCTTCATGCTCCAACTTTGAAGACTTCCAGGCAAGAAGGGCCAATATCAAATACAGACCTGAAGGTAAGGGTAAATTAGAGTACATTCATACCCTAAATGGTTCCGGATTGGCAGTGGGAAGAACATTCGCGGCAATTCTTGAAAACTATCAGAACCAGGATGGGTCTGTTACAATTCCGGAAGCATTGATACCCTATATGGGAGGAATGGAAAAAATAACAAAATAAGACAGGCACGGGAAACCCGTGCTTCTTTATTATATGAGGACCTGTCCTTAAGAAAAATTATCCCGGCAGGTCCGGGTTTTTTTATTGCAAATAAGGAAAGATTATTTTATAATGATATCACTTATAAATTGGAGTAGACGATGAAGGATATTGAACTGGCAAAAAAATTATTGGATGACGAAGAGAAGGCTCTTGTGATTGTCAAGGACGGAAAGATATTATTTTCAAGCGAAGACAAAGGGATTAAACCTTTATATACTGCTTTTAAAGAGTTAAAGGACCAGCTTCAAGGTTCAAGCGCGGCTGATAAGGTTATCGGCAGGGCAGCCGCCATGATATGCCAACATGCCGGCATCAGGGAAGTGTTTGCTAAGCTTATTTCCGAAAAAGCCCTAGATGTTTTTGAGAATACTTCCATAGCATATGAATATGAAAAAGTGGTTCCTTATATTAAGAATCGCGACCTGTCGGGCATGTGTCCCATAGAAAGCTTATCCCTTGAAGCAAACAATCCTGAAGAGCTTCTGACAAAGATATCGAAATTATTTGAAAGCTGAGGAGTATGCTTATGACTTTAGCAATACTGTATGAATCGGAAGAATGGTCAAACGTTTATTTAAGAGATTACTTAATGAATAAGGGTTTTGAAGTACTTTTTATCAACTTTGAGAAGGCTGAATTTAATGAAGCCATTTTAGATAAGGTAACCCTCCTGGTAAACAGGATTTTTCCCAGCTCATATTTCAGGGGACACTTGAAAACCTATTATAAGGGAGTTGACTTCTTAAGAGAATTAAATGAAAAAGGAATACCCATGATTAATTCCTTTGAAGCCCTGACCTATGACTTTGATAAGGAACTGGTTTGTAAAACCCTGCGGGCAAACAATATTAACACTCCCAAAATTTACTGCACCAGCAAGGATTTTTCCCCGGATAAAATTAAGTTTCCGTGCATTGTCAAACCCAACATAGGAGGCAGGTCCAGCTGCACAGCAAAGGTAGAGAATACCGGTGAATTAATGGAATTCTTAAAAACCTTGCCACCGATAGAGTTTATTTTTCAGGAATATATAAAATCAATCGACAATTATACCCTAAGGATTGAAGTAATCAACAAAGAAGTCTTTTCTGCAGTAAAAAGAAGCATAGATGAAAAAGGTATTTCCTCGTATCACCGGGGAGCTGTTTATGAAAAGGGCTTCGAGCTGGACAAGCACATTGAGGACATGGTGATGAATGCCTTAGACGTCTTAAATATTAAAATGGGCGGAATTGACGTAATTGTAAGCGATAAGGGACCCAGCATCATCGATGTGAACGCCACCTCAAATTTTTCCAAGGCCTTTGTTGATTATCTGCAAAAAAATCCTCTGGATAAAATGGGTGATTTAATCATAGATGAATACTTGAAAATTAGAGAGTCAGCAAGCTGACTCTCATCTGTTATCACAGGGGCATCTTGCCCGGATAGGGGGTAAAATGATTATAAAAGAAGAATTCTACTATGATTCGGCCGATAAAAAAACAAAGATACATGCTTTTATATGGAGACCCCAGGGCCAAATAAAGGGTCTTCTTCAAATTGCCCACGGAATGCTTGAGCATATTGACAGGTACGATTGTTTTGCCTCTTTTATGGCTTCAAAGGGTATATTGGTGGCAGGAAACGACCACCTGGGCCACGGCTTGTCGGTTCTTAGCAAAGAGGACCGGGGATTTTTCGGCCAAGGGGACGGGAACAAAAACTTGATTGACGATATGCGAAAATTAAGGGAAATATTAAAAGAAAAATACCCGGATTTGCCATATTTTCTCCTGGGTCACAGCATGGGTTCCTTTCTTGTAAGGCAGTATATTTCCATATATGATGATTTAGAAGGGGCCTTGATTGTAGGAACCGGTTATCAACCCTATTTGGCTCTGAAGTCAGGATTAATGTTGTGCAAGTTAATGGCGGCTTTCAAAGGGTGGAGATACAGGAGCAAGTTTATACACAAGCTGACTTTGGGAGGCAACAACAAATGTTTCGAGCCTGCAAGAACCAGGTCGGACTGGCTGACCAAGGATGAAAAAATTGTAGATGCTTACATTAAGGATGAAAAAATCAATTTTATTTTTACCCTTAACGGTTTTTATTACATGTTTAAAGGAATCCTGTATTTGTATGACAAGGGCTACATGGATAAAATACCAAAACACCTGCCCCTGGTATTTTTATCGGGAGATATGGATCCAGTGGGTAATTTCGGCAAGGATGTAAAAAGGCTCTATGACCTTCATAAAACTGAAATGACAGATGTTACCCTTAAGCTTTACAAAGATGACAGGCATGAAATACTCAATGAATTGGATAAAGAAACTGTCTACCGGGATATTTTTGAGTGGATAGGGGAGAGGATCTAAAAATACGACATATTACCAAATAATCCAACAAAATTTTTATTTTGGTAATGCATTTATTTGTAAAGTATTATATAATTATAGCATAATGGTATGGAGGGTTTTTATGAAGAAAATCACAAAAACACTGTCCCTGTGTTTATTGATCATTATGCTTACAAATACTGTCGTATTGGCAGATATAAATATAAATGACAACATCAAGGGTGCCTTGCTGGGTGAACTGGAAACAGGCCAGGTCCTGTATGAATATAACATTAACCAGCAGCTGGCAATTGGCAGCATTTCAAAGCTGATGACCTATACCGTCATGATGGACAAGGTATCCCGGGGGGAGATTTCTCTTGATGATGATGTTGTGATAAGCGGTCATGCAGCTGCTACCGAAGGCAGCTCTTTTGGGCTTTTAACAGGGGAAACTATAAAACTCAGGACCTTGGTAAACGGAATGCTTATTACATCAGGTAATGACTGCGCAACTGCAATAGCAGAGCATGTGGCGAAAACCGAGGATAATTTTGTCTCTATGATGAATGCCAAAGCATCAGAACTGGGCCTTTTATCTGCAAGTTTTATCAACCCTCACGGCTATCCCATAAATGATGAGGAAACGGGACAAAATTATATGTCTGTTTCCGATTTATTCAAGCTGGTCAGGCATATACTGACCAGATATTCTGAAATTTTAGAAATAACAAAACAGCCGGAGCTGGTTATTGTTGAAAGGAATTTCCGCAGGGCTGCAACCAACCCTATCTTGGGAGTGGTTGAAGGGGCAGACGGCTTGAAGACTGGATATACGGACAAGGCCGGAATTTGCCTGGTTTCAACAATGCCGGTTACAGGGGAAAACAAAAATTTCAGGCTCATAGGAATACTGTTGGGAGCCCAGACCCATGAAGACAGGTTGAATAAAACCATTGAGCTTTTAGACTACGGGAAAAACAACTTCGTCAAGTTAAAGCTGACCGATGTATCGGAACCGGTGGACAAGGTTTATATAGCCAATTCCAAAAATGAAAAGGTGAATGTTTATCCTGTAACAGACTTAAGCAGGATAATTAAAACAGAAGATGTGGTAACAACAAGAATTACCTATAATGAAGCTGTTAAGGCTCCCTTGTCAAAAGGGGATAAAATAGGAAGCATAAGTATTCTTGTCAACGGTCAGGAAATTGAAAAGGTTGATGCAACGGTCAACGAGAATATAGAAAAGGCCAATATTTTAGTCAGAATAGCAAGATTCTTTAAAAATTTATTCAATTAAAACAAAAATGCCTCACCGGGAGGCATTTTTTTATCTTTCATTTTATTACTTCCTTAATAACCCTGTAAAAGTTTCCATGGGTGATTTTTTCAATTTCATCTTTTGTAAATCCTTCATTCCCCAGTTCAATAATGAGATTGCCTGTTTTTGATGCATCTTCGAGTCCCCCTGTGTAGGATATTTCTTGTGAGCTGAAGCTGTCAGTGGACTTCTTGTCCAAAAAATCAAGGTAATCCATTCCCAATCCGATATGGTCGACCCCCATTATATCAGCCATATGAACCGCATGTTTTGCAAGCATTTTTACGTTTTGTTTATCAATATCCTGATGGACAAACTCTTTATATGAATTTAAACCCACCAGTCCATTTGTTCCGGCAAGAGCTTTTAATTGCTGGTCAGTTAAATTCCTTGGATTATCGCACAATTTTCTGCAGTTGGAATGGGAAGCGATAACCGGCCTGTCCGTGGTTCCTATCACATCCCAGAAAGATTTATCATTTAAGTGGGAAACATCCAGGAGCATATTTTTATCGTTTATCTTTTTTACGGCTCTTTTACCTAAGTTTGTTAAACCTCTGCCGGGATTTCCTTTAACACCGGTGGCTAAGGCATTTTCTTCATTCCATGTGAGACCTGCATGCCTTGCTCCACAATTATAATAAAAATCCAGAATATCCAAATTTTCTCCTATGCTGCTTAAACCTTCCAGACCTGTGAAAATACAAAACTTGTTTTCTTTTGAAGCTTTTTCTATATCGGAGTATGATTTGGCCAAAAGAACCAAGTCCTTGCAATACTCCATTTCTTTTTTGATTGCCTCTAAAACCTGAATTGTTCTTTTGTAGGGAGTTTCCCAATAGGGGGGATCGATCCATATAGCAAATATACTGCCTGTAATTTGGCCCTTCCTTAACTTATCCAGGTGATATTTTCTTAATATATCACTTTCTCCTTCTTCGGTTTTTATTATAAGGTCTGTCCATATATCGGAATGCCCATCAAATATATTCATATTATTTCTACCCGCTTAAATTAGTATGCAGAATTGGGACTAGAGTCCCTCGCACCCTTAAATTCAGTATATAATATAAAAATTGATTTTTCAATAGTCAAAGAATAAG
>DCDC01000049.1 GCA_002316225.1 Firmicutes bacterium UBA1065
GGCATGATCATGAATTCCTGAATGTCGACATTGTTGTCGGCGTGCTGGCCTCCATTTAAAATATTCATCATGGGTACGGGAAGAACTTTTCCGTTTACTCCCCCGAGATATTTGTAAAGTGGAAGACCTAGGGTATCGGCTGCTGCCTTTGCACATGCCATGGATACTCCAAGAATTGCATTTGCACCTAATTTCCCCTTGTTGGGTGTACCGTCAAGCTCTAATAAAAGCTTATCGATTTCAACCTGGGACAGTGAATCTCTGCCTATCAATTCAGGGGCTATGATATTGTTAACATTGTCAACGGCTTTTAAGACCCCCTTGCCTAAGTATCTGCCCTTATCGCAGTCTCTTAATTCTATAGCTTCAAATGCACCCGTTGATGCACCGGAGGGTACGGCTGCCCTTCCATATCCGCCGCTTTCTGTCCACACTTCCACTTCAATTGTTGGATTAGCTCTTGAATCCAATATTTCTCTTGCATAAACATCTGTTATAATTGACATGGTAATCTCCTTTTTATTCTTAATGAACTATCAAACTGGTTCCTGTCATATCAGCAGGTTTTTCCAGTCCCATAAGCTCCAGCATGGTTGGAGCCACATCAGCTAAAATTCCTTCTCTTAAAGAAAACTTTTTGTTGGAAACAATTATAAAAGGCACCCTGTTTTTTGTGTGAGACGTAATAGGATCTAGGGTTTCCCTGTCATACATTTCTTCACAATTTCCATGATCTGCTGTTATTATTGCCGTTCCTTCTGCCCTTATTATATAATTGACTATTTCTCCGAAACATTTATCCACAGTTTCCACAGCCTTTATAGCTGCTTCAATATCCCCTGTGTGGCCTACCATATCCGGATTTGCAAAATTTATGATCATGACCTGATAAATATCCTTCTCCAACTGGTTCAAAACGGTGTTTTTCACCTCGATGGCGCTCATTTCAGGCTTTAAATCATAGGTTGGAACATCCGGGGAAGGTATTAAAATTCTCACTTCATTTTCAAAAGGCTCTTCAATTTCACCATTTAAAAAGTAAGTGACATGGGCATACTTTTCCGTTTCAGCAACCCTCAACTGTTTGATGCCCAAAGAGCTTAAGTATTCTCCCAAAGTATTTTGTACAAAATTAGGTTTAAATGCAATTTCTACATTTTTGATATCCTTATCATACATGGTCATACACACATACTTGACATTTACCTTGGTTCTGTCAAAATATGAAAAATCGTCATCAACAAAGGCCCTTGTTATTTCTCTTGACCTGTCAGGTCTGAAATTAAAGAAAATTATGGCATCCTGGTCTTTGACAAGGCCAAGGTCTCCGTTTTCTTTTTCTATGAGAATGGGTTTAATAAATTCATCCGTTACCCCTGCCAGGTAAGAACTTTTAATTGCTTCCAGAGGATCCTTAAACCTTTCGCCCCAACCCTTGGTCAAGGCATTGTATGCCAATTCGATCCTGTCCCATTGCTTGTTTCTGTCCATGGCATAGTATCTCCCCATGATTGAGGCAATGTGACCGGTGCCTGTCTGCCTGATGATTTTATTTAATTCTTTTATATAATTTGGACTGCTGGTAGGACTTACATCCCTTCCATCAGTAATACAATGGATCTGAACATCACTCAATCCGTTTTTCTTTGCCAGCCTTATAAGGCTGTACAAATGAGTATTGTGACTATGGACCCCCCCGTCTGATAAGAGACCTATCAAATGCAAGGTTGACCCCTTGGCCTTAACATGGTTTATGGCGCTCAGCAGAGCTTCATTTTTATTAAACTCTCCATTTTCAATGGACATGGTTATCCTGGTATAATCCTGATACACAATTCTGCCGGCACCAATGTTTAAGTGTCCCACTTCCGAATTTCCCATTTGCCCCTTTGGAAGACCTACATCATAACCACTGGTAGACAAGCTTGTATTCGGGTACCTTCTCATCAGCAGGTCAAAATTGGGTGTTTTTGCTCTTTTAATGGCATTCCCCTCATAATCGGGGCCTATGCCCCATCCGTCAAGAATGATCAATGCAGTAACTTTATTCATAGTTAAACCTTTCCGATTTCAATAATTAATAATTTTTATAAATTCATCAGCTTTTAAACTGGCACCTCCGACCAAAGCGCCGTCAATATGAGGCTGGTCCAATATTTCTTTGGCATTGGAAGCATTTACGCTGCCCCCGTATTGGATTTTCATGTTTTCCGCTATATGAGCAGTAAAAATATCAGCTAAAACTTCTCGGATATATGATGACATTTCATTAGCCTGGGTGCTAGTTGCAGTCTTGCCTGTGCCTATGGCCCATACAGGTTCGTAAGCAATCACAAGCCCCGAGCCATCTGTAACCCCGTCCAAATCTTTTATTAACTGGTTTCTTACCGTTTCCTTTTCAAGGCCGGCTTCTCTTTGGTCCAGGGTTTCACCCACGCACAGAATCGGCTTCAAACCGTGCCTTAAGCAGGCCTTAACCTTTTTATTTATTATCAGGTCTGTTTCTCCAAAATATTGCCTTCTCTCGGAATGTCCAATAATCACATATTCGACACCCAAACTTTTAAGCATCAAGGGCGAAACTTCTCCCGTATAAGCTCCCTTGTCTTCATAGTGCACATTCTGTGCTCCGGTCTTTATGGAAGAATTCTTGAGTTCGCGAATTACTGGATACAAGGATGTAAAAGGCGGACAAATCAATACATCAACATCCTCTTTCAGTTTTGAAGAAATCAAAGCCTCAACTAATTTAAGGCTCTCCTCCACATTATTGTTCATCTTCCAGTTGCCTGCAATCAGCTTCTTTCTCATCTTACCTCCTGTCTCCCTGTCCCTGCCGGTTAACATGCCGTCTACTTGTCATCTACAGCATCAAGGCCCGGCAAGACTTTGCCTTCCAGAAATTCCAGAGAAGCTCCGCCTCCGGTGGAAATATGGGTAATGTTTTTTGCAAGCCCTATTTTCTCTACAGCTGCTGCACTGTCTCCTCCGCCTATTATTGATAGGGCATCCTTGTTGGCTGCAATTGCTCTTGCTATTTCATTGGTACCCTTGGCAAAGTTGTCCATTTCAAAAACACCCAAGGGACCGTTCCAAATTATGGTTTTGGAATTCTTTATTATGTCGGCAAACATATCCACGGTCTTTTGCCCGATATCCAAACCCATATACCCGTCAGGAATCTTATCTGCATCTGTCGTGAAAAACTCAGTATCGTTTTTAAATTCCCTGGCTACAACGGTATCAACCGGCAAGAGAATTTTGTCTTTAGCTTTTTCAAGAATCATACCTGCCAGGTCAACCTTGTCTTCTTCCAGTAGTGAATTTCCCGTATTGTAGCCTTTTGCCTTAAGGAAGGTGTACATCATCCCTCCACCGATTAATACCTTGTCTGCAATACTTAATAGGTTTTCTATGACTCCTATTTTATCTGAAACCTTAGCTCCCCCCAGGATGGCCGTAAAGGGTCTTTTGGGCTCCTTCAAGGCATTTCCCATGATCTCTACTTCTTTTTCCACCAATAAACCAAGGGCGGAAGGCAGGTATTGACATATGCCCACATTCGATGAATGAGCCCTGTGGGCGGTTCCAAAAGCATCATTTACGAACAAATCTCCTAAGGATGCAAGGTCTTGTGCAAAGGTGCCTGCATTTTTTGTTTCTTCTTTTCTGAACCTGGTATTTTGAAGAAGCATTATGTCGCCGGGTTTCATCTTGGCAACACTTGATTTAACCCTATCATCAACTACGGCATCACTGTCTTCAAAACAAACATCTCTTCCTAATAGTTCACTTAACCTTTTGGCTACCGGCTGCAGGGAATATTTCCTGTTTGCTTCTCCATCGGGTCTTCCCAAATGGGACATAAGAATTACCGCCGCCCCTTTTTCCAAAAGGTAGTTTATAGTAGGAAGAGCGCTTACAATCCTAATATCATCTCTAATGTTTCCTTCCTTATCCAGGGGAACATTAAAATCACAACGGACTAAAACCTTCTTATCTTTGAAATTTAAATCTTTTAAAGTTTTTTTACTCATTTTACAGGCCTCCAAGAACTACTTACAAATATCAAGGTTACTTCATCTGTCCCCAATATTTTGCTAACCTTACCAATTGTGCCGTAAATGACATTTCATTGTCATACCAGGCAATCAGCTTAACCAATTGCTTGCCGTCGGCTTCCAATATTTGAGTTGATAAGGCGTCAAATACACATGCATAGTGGCTTCCTATAACATCGCTTGAAACTATTGGATCTTCCGTGTAGGCCAATGTTTCATTGGCTGCCTTCTTAACAGTTTCATTTATTTCATCAACTGTAACATTTCTCTTGAGTTCAACGGTCAAATCCACAACCGAACCTGTAAGAGTAGGAACGCGAAGGGCTATGCCATCAAGTCTCCCTTTTAATTCAGGCAAAACAATCCCTACTGTTTTAGCTGCTCCGGTTGATGCCGGAACGATATTTGCCGCTGCCGCACGGCCTCTTCTTGCTCTTATACCTTTCTTATGAGAATTGTCATGAATGTTTTGGTCATTTGTATAGGCATGAACGGTTGTCATGAGACCTTTAACTATTCCAAATTCATCATTTATAACTTTTGCTAAAGGAGCAAGGCAGTTTGTCGTGCATGAAGCCGCAGATACAACCGTCTCAGTCCCATCCAATATGTTGTGGTTTACATTGTAAACTATGGTTTTCAAGTCGCCTTTTGCCGGTGCCGACAAAAGAACTTTTTTTGCCCCTGCCTTTATATGGGCTTCAGCTTTTTCCTTTTCGTTGAATTTTCCCGTACAGTCGATCACCAAGTCTATGTCCAGTTCTTTCCAATTGCAATTTTCAGGTTCCTTTATCCTGGATGTTACGATTTCTTTGCCGTCAACATACATCATATTGTCCTTGTATGATATTCTGTCAGTCATAAAATTACCGTGGGCAGTATCATACTTCAACAAATAGGTTAATGTTTCCACATCAGAATTCGTGTTGATTGCCACAACCCGGAAGTCTTCGTCCTGAGCCATCAACCGTAAAGCCAATCTTCCAATCCTTCCAAATCCGTTAATCGCTACTCTTACCATATAATCCTCCTGAAAATATTATTGTTTGAGACTTGTAATTTCAAATAAATTGCCGTCCCAACAAGGTTATTATGTAATAATTTGATTATAACATACTAAATAAATATTTGGTAGCAGTTTTACCAAAAAAAAGAATATGCTCATATCATCATATTCTTTCTTAATATCTTCTTCGCATGGATGATGATGGTATCCTCAGCTCATCCCTGTATTTAGCCACAGTCCTTCTCGAAATGTTTATTCCGGCTTCTTTTAATTTCTCAGTAATCTTCTGGTCGCTTAAGGGTTTTTGCGGGCATTCTTCATCTATCAGCTTTTGAATGATAGTTTTAACACTTGTTGATGACACCCCGTCCCCATCTCTTTCACTAACGCTGCTTGCAAAAAAGTATTTCAGTTCAAACAAGCCCCTGGGTGTTTGCACATATTTCCCATTTGTAGCCCTGCTTATGGTAGATTCATGCATCCCTATGTCATCTGCCACATCTTTCAAAACCAAAGGCCTTAGTGCTTCCTTTCCTTCATCAAAAAACTTCCTCTGGAATTTTAAAATCGACTCAACAACCTTATATAAAGTAATTCTTCTTTGCTCAATGCTCTTTATCAACCACATGGATGAATTCAGCTTGTCGGCCAGAAACTTGCTTGCTTCCTTATCTTCCAGCTCATTTAACATGTTTTTATAGTGGTTGTTTATGGTAAGTGTGGGCAGATAGCTGTCATTTATTATAACAACATAATCATCGTTGACTTTTTCTATCGTAGCATCCGGAACTATATACCTTATGTTGTCGCTGTCTACTATAAAACCCCTCGATGGCTTGGGTTCAAGCATTTTTATTATGTCGCAGATATTTTGGACCCTTTTTACCGATATGCGAAGATCTTTTGCAATTTTCTGTATCCTGTTGGCCGCTATATCTTCAAGGTATTTTTCAACGATAATATATGCATTCTTGTCTTGAATTCCTTTTTCCTTAAGCTGGATCATAAGACATTCGCTTAAATTTCTGGCGGCAACACCGACAGGGTCAAAGGTTTGTATGAGTCTTAAAACTCTTTCAACATCTACGACACTTTCATTTATCAATAGGCTTATATCCTGAAGGGAACATCCCAGGTAACCTTTGTTGTCCAGGGATTCGATTATGAATTCCCCTATGCGCTTATCCTTGTTTGTCTTGACAGCCATTCCCAGCTGCATCATCAAATGGTCCTTCAAGGATAGCTTTTTGGAAGTATAGCTTTCGAAAGACTGCTTATTTTCATCATCCGTATATACATCATGTGTTTTATATGAAAAATCATCATACCTTTCGGCCAGTTCTATCCAATCTACCTCTTCATTTCCTTTATCTTCCACAACTTGTTCATCATTGGAAGCGACATCACTCTTATTATCTACCGATTCCAGGAAAGGATTGATTTCTAACTGCTTATTGATAAAATCCGTTAATTCGACATTATTAAACTGCAAGATTTGAATGGCTTGCCTTAATTCCGGTGTCATAATAAGCTTTTGGGTTTGAGAAAGATTCAGTTCAAATCCCATTTTCATGATATCACTCCTTTCATGTCTATTATAACAAACTATCATTATTTTTCAACTTAATTATAAGTTTGACAAAATAATTAAAAAAAAATTCTTCATCTATATAAGATGAAGAACCGGGTTGCTGACAAACCCTCTTTTGTCACTTAGCATTCTGTTTGTTCCTTGGCAATATAGCCATTGTCAGCCAATATTTTCAAAGCATTATCTGTCTTTGCTTCATTTACTAAAATAATCGGACCGGTGCATCCCATTCCGCTCTCTGCATAAACACCATTTTTCCACAACATTTTTACCGCATCTTCAAGGTCCATGATTTCAATTCCGGATATTTGAGATGTTACGACTTCTTTTGGAGGAGCTTTAACTTCAGTTTCTTCTCCCGCCTGTTTCTTTGCTGCCCTTAATTCCGACAAAAGTTCATTCAAGCCTGCTTTCTTGGCTTTTTCAAACTCTTCTCCGGCAATTTCCAGGCACCTTCCTTTAATCAGGTCTCCTGCAAATTTCATTGCTCCTTCAATCAAGGGAGCTCCGGAAGCCCTTGAAATTATAAGTATCAGCTTATTGAAGTTTTCACCGATACCGGGGCCATATCCGTATCCTAATGATTCATAAGTCCCCCCCGTTGTATAGGAAGAGAATATCTTAATCATCAGGTTGCCTGTGAGAGAATCCATGACCATGACATCGGCTGACCCTGTCAGCAAGTCATTTCCTCTCATAACAGCCCCTCCGTCCGACCTCTTGGACTGGGCAAAGTTTATATCATAACCCTGGCTTTTAAGCTTGTTTAATGCTATTTCCGTCTGTCTGGCTCCATCAACGTTTAAAATACCTACGGTGGGGTTTTTTATCCCGCAGGCCTTGGCTGTGATTATTCCATAGATGGCATTCTTAACCATTCCTTCAACCTTGTCGGTTGATGAAGTTCCCGTTGTCGTAGCAATAAACATTTCTTTTCCCATCCCAGGAGTTATTATTCTGCCTACGGTGGATACCCCTATAGGAAAAGGATAGTGCATGGTAACGGCAGCATCAACCTTGCCGGAATCCAATAATTCTTCCATCTTTTTATGAGCTTCATCCTCGCTGTCAACTAAAACCGTATTTACTTTTTCATTGGCTTTTGAACCTATAAGGGTCACATCAATCCCAAACTTTAAAGCTCCTTCGGCTGCCTTTATTACCTCATCTTCTCCATGTTCGCTTCCTAATGCGGTAATGGCAACTCTTGGTTTTTGCCCGTATTCTCCGCTTATCAAGGTATCGGCCAATTGGTCAAAAACTTTGGCTATGGTTTGTTTTACTAATTTTTCAGACATATCTTCACTCCTACTCATTCAGCAGATTTGAAGCGAAATCCTTTAAGGCCTTAGCTATCAAAGTCTTTACTTCTTCCTCTGAAATTGCGGATTTTTCTTCCTGACGTCCTTTATTTGCTTCAATTATAAAGGAAACTCCATCAAATAAATTAGTCATTCTTCCAAGGAAGAGACTGCCTTTGCCAATGATCATGGCATTTTTTATCTTGCCGGAAAGTATGTCTTCCCTGCAGAAACCAAGGTAAGGGATGCCTGAAGGTATGTGTCCCTGGGTCGGAGCCCAGCCGGTCATACCATGTTTCTTTGTGAATTCTTCCAGGTCTTTTTTATCCATTTCACCGCGTTTTACGGCTAAAGCAGCAATCATTTTGTAGTTTGCCATGGGAACGTCTCCTGCTCCTGCAGGCTTTGTAACTTCAGGATTCTGCATTTCTACGGAATATTTATCCACATCCGTTATTTTCATTCCGGCCTTATCCAATGATGATACCAGGGATGTTATAACCGCCTGGGGTGATGAACCTGTGCCCACGGTGTGTCTTCCTACAAGATCAAGGTTAATTTCCGGATTAACCCCGTCATTTTCTCCTATCAGTACGGCAAATCCTCCTATGGTATCTTCCAGTATCGGGTATCCTTTTTTAAGGTGGTCCTTACCGTTCATACCTAATTTAGCCGTACTGCCGCCTGCCGATACAATAACCTTTTTGTAAACTCCTGCCTTAACCAGGGCAGCTGCTTCAATTATTGCATGGGTCGGAGCAGCGCAAAAACCTCTTGTGTCAGCACCGGTAGCATTAACAAATCCGGCCACTTCGGCACATGCCTTTGCAAAGTTTCCTCCGCCCCTTTGATTTACATCCCCGCATGCTTCTTCGCTGCATTCGATTATGTATTCAATTTCTTCCTTGTTAATGTTGTTTTTGCTTACAAGATTTAACAAGGCCAAGACATTGGAAGCTTTTGATACGAGGTTTTCAAACATTACGTGGCCGCTTAAGTTGATGTCTATATCATGGGCTCTTTTTACGCATCCAACCAGGACCCCGTTATTGTAAATTGCTTCTGCATGTTCTTTTTCAACAAATCTTTTAATTGTATCAAGCTCTTCTCCTTCTTTGATCCTTCCCAGCAAGCCATCGTCAAAAAGAGGGTGATTCATAAGCTTTGCTTTTGTTGCTGTAACAAATTCTTTTTCTAATTTAACCAAATCAAAGACATCACAGATTTGCATCAGGAGAATAAATTCATCCTGGGGCATGATTTCTCCAAACCTGCCTTCCCTGGTAGCTCCTTCCATGGGTTTGTCAAACCAGGGCATCTCATGTTTGGCTAATTCATCAGGGGTAATATTTCCTATATATACCTGGTTGGGTAAATAACCTACAACTTGATCAAAGGTTCTCAGATTATTTTTTATTTCCTTTAAATATTCGGAATTGGGGTTTACAGTTCTTTCGGTTGTCTGGGTAGAGCCGTTATGTATAACCATATCCGGGGCGTGAACCATTATATAACTGGCGCCCAAAATTACACTGTTCATGTAATGATAACCTCCTTTACATTATAATTTTTTACTTTTTGTTTTAATGAATCTACATTGAAAATTTGCTTCGCAAGAATTACGAAGCAAATAGTGGGGACATTACACCGACTCCAGAGGTTTACCCTAAAGGAGAGGTGTGTCCCCATACATCTTTACAGGTATTTACAATAATCTTCTCTAATTGCGGACATTTCGCTTATGATATCGTCAACATCCAATACCATTTCCATCATGCCCACTTGTTCATCATATACTGATTCGTCTATTAATTCTTTTATTTCAGGTTCACAAATATGAAATACGCTGAGTCCCAACTGAACTCCCGTCAATGGACCTGCAAAAGTAGGGTCTCCGTTTGTTACGGTTTCTGCAGCAAGACCTGCTGCTTCACCTTCAGCTGCCCCAAGTATAACCACTACATTTTCCGGGCCATACTTTTCAGCAAATTCTTTTACCCTCTTTTGATTTTCCAAATCCATTGCGCCTGCGCTAGTTCAGACAAAGCATTCAGTAGATGAGAATACAACTTCGCAATCGGTAGTTTTTAAGCATTCTTCGATTGCCTGGCCGGGTATTCCATCTCTGTCGCCTATTATGATTACTTTTTTGTCAGTTAATAAGCTCATGTTTCCCTCCTAAATGTATTTTTTTATCATTGCTTCTATATTTTCAGGAGTAGCATCTTCTTTAACCAATTCTTCGATCTTTTCTCCATCCTTATAGATAGCAATCACGGGTAAACCCAGTACCTTTTGTCCTATAGCTACCCTTCTTGCTTTTGTAGTATTCAATTTGGTAAATTTTATTTTGTCACCGTATTTTTTGGAAAGTTCTTCAACATGGGGCATCAAGGCTTCACAGGGAGCGCACCCGTCTCCGAAAAAGTCCACAAGGATGTATCCTTCGCCTTGTAATACCTCAGTTTCAAAATTCGTTTTATCCAGTACTAACATTTCATACCTCCTAAAGTTCCTCGATGTATTTTTCAGCCTGAACTGCTGCTATTGCTCCGTCAGCTGCTGCAGTTACTACCTGTCTTAAGCTTTTAACCCTGACATCGCCGGCTGCAAAAACACCTTCAACATTGGTCCTCATGTTATCGTCGGTTACAATATAGCCGTTTTGAAGTTCCAATATACCTTCAAACATTTTAGTTTTCGGCTCGTAACCAATAAACACGAAAATACCGAATGTCATATCATCCTCATCAGCAACAATTTCAGTTAATTCTTTTGTTTTAACATTTTCCAAAACCATGGAATTAACTATACCATCACCTTTTATTTCCTTAACAACCGAATCCCAGATAAAATCTATCTTGGGGTTGGCTTTGGCCTTTTCTTGTATTGATTTGGCTGCCCTCAGCTCATTCCTCCTGTGAATGATGGTTACCTTTCTTGCAAATTTAGTAAGGTACAGGGCTTCTTCCACCGCAGTATCTCCGCCGCCTACTACAAATACCTCCAAATCTTCAAAGAAAGCAGCATCGCAAGTTGCACAGTAAGATACACCCTTGCCTGTGAAAGTTTTTTCTCCGGGGCATCCGATAGGTCTTGATGCTGCACCGCTTGCTATTATAACCGTCTTGCCCTTGTATTCGCCTTTTTTGCCAACCAGAACCTTCTCTTTCCCTTCCAGCTTAACTTCCACAATTTCATCATACACCTTTTCGGCTCCGAAATGTTTTGCCTGCTCAGCCATTCTGTCAACCAAGGTAGGTCCTGATTCTCCTTCCAGGCAACCCGGATAGTTTTCAACCTCTGATGTCAGGACAATTTGTCCTCCGTCTTTTTCTTTTTCGATAATAAGGGTGCTTAGTCTTGCTCTTCCAGCGTAGATACCGGCAGATAAACCTGCAGGACCGGCTCCAATAATCAATACATCATATACTTTACTCATATTCCACCTCTTTTCTGCCTGTAATCACCAAGGTCACCCTGGGCCGGTGAAGGATCCCACCGGATTTCATGTGAGATCCATCTATTGCTCAGGATAATCTACCGACACCAAATCTTTGATTTGGGTCATCATAGATCCTTCTCTTCGTTCAGGATAAGCATCTGACACCAAATCAGAGATTTGGGTCATCTGCTTACTTTTCAAATACTGTTTGTTCTGAAACTTCGGTTTCCAAAGCCTTCAAAGCTCTTGTCAGCAATTCTCTTCTTATATTTTTCTCTTCTTCCAGAGTCAGGGAAGGATTCCCTAAGGGGTGAGGTATTGCTATCGTCGGAACTATTCTGTTTGCTCCAACGGTCAATGAAATAGGAACTATGGTACACATATGTACTACCGGTATTCCTGCTCTTTCAATTTCTTTTACCATCGTTGCACCGCAACGTGTACAGGTACCTCACGTCGATGTCAGTATAACTGCATCCACTCCGTCAGCTACCAGTTCTTTTGAAAATTTTTCGGCAAAAGCTTTTGCGTTTTTAACGGCAGTACCGTTTCCTACGGTAGCATAGTAATACCTGTGGAGGCTTCCGATTTTACCTTCCTTTTCAAATTCTCTCAAGATATCAACGGGCAATACCCTGTCCGGGTCTAAGTTTGCATAAACCGGGTCATATCCGCCGTGAGCCGTTTGATAAGTTTCTTCAGTTAAATCCATAACTCCGTCTATGTCATACTTGCCGTATTTTGAAGCACTTGATGATTCGATGTGGTCGGGATTACCTTTTGGAACGATTCCTCCTGAAGTAACCAAAGCTATTTTAGCCTTTGTAATATCTTTTATAGCCGGATTCGGAGCTACCCTGTCAAAATCAGGCATTGGGAACTCTGTTTGGAATTCCTTGTTGTTTAATTTTGCCAAAAGCATGTCAACGGCTCTTTTTGCTCCAATTTCTTTTTCGAAGAAATTAACTCTCTTGCCGTTTGGTAAATAACCTTCTTCAATGGATGCGCCGATTTTTTCTCCCTTAGCCAGCTTCAGTGCCAGGGGCGCCATCTTTTTAACGGCATCTCTCATGCCTGCGGCAGAATTCTTTGTAGCCACTATATAGATGTCGTTCTTAAACATTTCTGCTCCGGGGTTTTCTTCAAACATTCCTGTTAAAACCGGAATATTCAGTTCATCCTTAACTGCCTTTGCAATTGCTCCGCAAGCAACCCCGTATCTTCCTGCATTAAATGCAGGTCCTGCAATAAACAGATCCGGTTCATATTTCTTAACCATTTCTATTATGGTCTTTTTGGCTTCATCCATATTTTCATTGAAATATGAATCACCGCATACAATTGTTGCAACAATTTCCGCTTCATCCTTAAATGCTTGTTGTAATGCAAGTCCGGGTCCTAACATGCCTTCTCTTACTTCAGCAGGGATGTGAGCCATTTCTTCTCCGCCTACATTGGCAAAGAATTGATTTATATAATGCACAACTCTTATCATATTCTTCTCCTCCCTTCCTATCTGGCACTGAGTGTATTGAAGCCCATTTCGTTTGTTGCTCCCGTAATAACCTGCAGCTCAGCCGTTATGCTGCCGTCTTCATGCAAGCTTCCGTCAAATCCTCCGGCTATTACATCAGCAACTTCAACATGACCGATTAATTTTTCCATTGGAGGCAATTCTATTATTTCATTTGCATTTCCGCCCGAAACAACAGCATTTGCCGATGGATCAGCATCTGCCAAAGATTGTGATGTACCGTCTCTGCCTGCGTATTCGTCAGTGATCAGAACAGTTTTTATACCCTTGGCTTCAATCTTCTTACAGTTCATTATCAAATCCGTGTCAGGATTTCCGAATCCTTCTTCAGAAACAATAACGCCGTCAACACCAAAGAATTCTGCAAGTTTTGCACTCCAGTTAGATGATCTTTCCTTGTCTGCAAGATATACATTTTCGTTGGTTATGATTACTCCAACAAAATTCAAGGTCTTGCCATGCTCTTTATACAATTCATGGATAACCGGGTTATTCAAGTGATGATATGTTGTATTCTTGTCACATGCTGATACGCAGTTACCGCTTACTATGGCCCCATCCATAACTTCCGTCGGATATATCATGGTTGGCAGTATCTGCTTCGCATCTACCCCGTATACGTATGTATCATGCAAAAGGCCTTGGCTTTGGAGCATCTCCACATATGCCACCCTGGGAAGATCCGGATACATTTTTAACCCTTCTGTTAAAGTCGGTGTCTCAAACACTTCAACTTCATCAGGAGTTAAATTCCTTGCAAGTTCCCCTAAATATGCAGCTACCTTATATCCTGCAAATCTTAGGGCTTTTTCATGCTCATGCTGCTTTAAGCCTTCAACAGGTTCACACACGATAACCAAATTGTTAAGTTTTGAAAATGGTGTGTATTCGGCTCCGGGTCCGCTCATATCAATTATGCCTTCCTGGAATCCAACTATTTTACCCGTTGTTACAACAGCCGCCCCTTTGAGCACGTGTGTTTTTCCCGAACCTACGGTTTCCACCTTGTTGATCATTCCGGGGAATACACCGCCGGGTCCTTCAACTTTAACCCTTGGCTCGATGACATCCTTAACCGGCATGATTCGAACGCTTTCGCCTGGTTTTGCCAAATCAACGTCAGCTTTTTGGAAATTTTGATCTTCTAGAATTAATGCTTTTACCTCTTCCTTGTTGACATACAAGATACCATTTTCTACCTTGGATACATCAGAAAACTGAATATCCTTAATGTGAATGTAGCCTAATTCTAATTTCAAAATTTTTCACCTCCAATTAATTTTTCGATACTTATTTATTTAACGCGCTTTCCAGCACAGTTAAATCAATTAACTTTAAATCTTCGATTCTTTTTTCGTCCAAGTATTTCAGTTTTTCTTTATTGAACTTATGATATGTAATTATTGCATTTTCAATCATATAAACTGAATTAAAATTGATGTTATTTTTTTCATCACTGATTAAAATTGATTTATATGGAGTTTCGCTTGGTTTAACACTGCCTCCCAAGGGATGGGTCAAAAGCTCGTGGCCCAAGTGAAGCTTGTCCCTTACTGTTATCAAAACATCCTTAAATGTCCCGTCAACATAAACAATATTGAATTTGTCCCCATACTTTTTTAATACCCAATCATTGTTGGTAATAATCATTTTTTTCACCCTTATAATAATTAAGGCAGTAAGCAAAATCAAAAAACATTCTGCCTGCTGCCCTGTTAATTAACCTGAGAGTTTCTTCCTATCGGAATTGCCCCGTCGGTGCTTGCGCTTTCCAGAGTTTTGTCAATTCACGGTCCTTTTGCCTGCGATAGTCGTTATAATATGGCACAATTATAACTTATTTCCTTCGGCGCTGTTAATATCATAACAGTCTCTCCCGCGAATGTCATCCAAATATTAACTTTTTTACATGTATAGTATATATAATTAATGTTAATAAATCAACTACTTTTTATTAATTTTTTTAATAATTTAATTATCAAAACCATGACTATTTCACAAACAAACATTACATTTTGTTTTTATCTAAACAACTTCCATAATATATTCCGCAATATTCATGGAATGGTCTCCAACCCTTTCCATGTTGCTTATCATATCAAGGAATATAATTCCGGCATCTGGCTTGCATATGAGTTTGTTGAGCCTGTCGATGTGGTTCTTTCTGAGAGTCTTATACAATTTGTCAATTTCCTCTTCATATTCTTTAACTGCCTTTAAGTCAGCCTCTGCCCCATTGGCCAGGGCATTCAGGGATCTTTTGTAGGTTTTCATGGTCAGGTCAAACATGCCTAAAATTTCAGAGCTTGCTTCTTCTGAAAAATCTGCCTTGTTATCAATTTTATCCAGGATCAGTTCCCCGATATTTTCAATGTGGTCCCCTACCCTCTCAATATCTGTGGTAGCATTCAACATGACAAACAATTTATCCTTTTCGGTTATTGTCAAGGAGAATTTATCCAGCTTAACAAGGTATTCCATAATCTCCTTTTGCAGTTTGTTCACTGTTTTCTCATGTTCAAAAATTTCATATACAAAGTCTTCCTTATTTTCTATAAAGGCTTTTTTTGCTGCTTCAAACTGGGCCATAACTAAATTGCCCAAATGGAGAACTTCTTTTGTCGCTTGTATCAAAGCAATGGAATGAGTGGCCAGAATTCTGTCATCGATATATTTAGCCACGCTTTCAGACTCTCGGCCCTCTTTTCTCACTATGAGCTCTGAAGCCTTAACAAGGAAGTTAGAAAAGGGAAAGAGTATGATTACATTTACCAAATTAAAGAATATGTGGCCGGCTGCTATCTGCCTGGGTACATTTGCAGGCACCATCCGGTAAATCATCCAGGTAACGGGATTTTTCAGGAATAACATGAATAAGAGAGTACCTGTTACATTAAATAATAAATGTATTACCGCAGCCCGTTTTGCTGTTTTATTTGCACCTATGCTGGCTAAAAGGGCCGTAACACAGGTACCTATATTTTGACCGAATACAACAGGATAAGCTTGTTTAAATGTAATTATCCCCGTTGCAGCCAATGCTATCAACAAACCTGTTGTTGCGCTGCTGCTTTGCAGGATGGCAGTCATTACAAAACCTACCAGAATTCCTAACAAGGGGTTATCAAACTTTGTCATCAAACTGATAAATCCAGGATTGGTCTCCAAGGGTTCCATGGCTGTTTTCATCAAATCCATGCCGATGAAAAGTATGCCGAAACCGACAATTACTTCAGCCATGCTTTTAATTTTTCTTTTTTTACTGGCAAGCATCATGGCTACCCCGACACCTACCATAAAGGTGGCCAGTTTGGTTATATTAAGGGTTACCAAAAAGGCTGTGACTGTGGTACCTATATTGGCTCCCATTATTATTCCTACCGCCTGGCTTAAGTTCATTAAACCTGCATTTACAAAACCTACAACCATTACCGTCGTGGCAGAGCTGCTTTGGATGACTCCGGTGACAAGGGTTCCCAGCAAAACACCCATCAGTTTATTCTTAGTCAAAGCTGCCAATATATCCTTCATTTTACTTCCGGCAGCTTTTTGGAGCCCATCGCCCATATAAAACATTCCGAAAAGGAATAATCCTAAACCTCCGATTAAACCAATTGCAATATCCATATTTCCTCCTAAATCATTTGTGGAAATCCCAATTGCCTTAAAGCTTCATAGATCACTATATTGACTGAATTGGCCAAATTCAGCGACCTGGCCTGAACATCCCCAATCATGGGAATCTTAATCCTGTTTTCTTTATATTCCTGGTGAATATAGTCAGGAAGACCTGCTGTTTCTTTTCCGAATATTATGTAGCATCCGTCTTCATAAGCTACATCCGTATAAAACTTGCTTCCTTTTGTTGTTGAAATGAATACTTTACTGTCACCTGTCGTTTTTTTGAATTCTTCAAAATTTTCATAATATGTGATATCGACCAGATTCCAATAATCAAGACCTGCTCGTTTCAAATACTTGTCTTTTACCGAAAATCCCAAGGGCTTTATCAAGTGAAGCCTTGAGCCCGTAGCCGCGCAGGTCCTGGCTATATTGCCCGTATTTTGAGGTATTTCCGGCTCAAATAGTACTACATTTAAAGACATTTTCTGATCTCCCTTAAGTTGTTATTTGACATATATTTACATAATAAAGGACATTTAATATAAACACAAGAAAGATTTTAATCTTTAACAGGTGTTTTTTTATAGTGGCTGCATACCACTTTTATGCTGCATGCTTTGCATTTAGGAGCCTGAGCTGTGCAGGTTATCCTTCCGTGGGTTATTAAGAGGTGGTGCATGAGATGCCATTTATATCTTGGTATTTTTTTCATCATTTCATCGGATACCTTATCCGGAGTATTGCCCTCAGCCAGGCCGATTCGTCTCGTTACCCTGAAAACATGGGTATCTACAGGAAAAGCCGGTATATCAAAGGCTTCAACCAATACCACGGATGCCGTTTTCCTTCCGACACCCGGCAGGGACATGAGTTCTTCCATGCTTTTGGGAACCTGGCCTCCATACTTGTCTCTTAAAACTCTCAGCATATTGTATATATTTTTTGCCTTGTTTTTATATAGACCGATTTGTTTGATTTTTTCCTCGATTTCTTCCTGGGAAAGTTTCAAAAAACTTTCTAAATCGGGATATTCCTTATACAAATTTTCCGTAACCTTGTTAACACTCTTATCGGTGGTCTGGGCACTCAGCATTGTAGAAATTAACAACTGAAAGGGGCTGGAATAATCAAGCCCGCATTTTGCGTCAGGATAAGCCTCTTTTAATAAATCGTACACCTTCTCTGCTTTAGTCATCATATAATCTCCCTGTAGCAATTTATAATTTCTACCCTTTCATCATTGTCTATAAAAGTAATGATTCTTGAAATAGAAGCATCACACATTTTTTGGGTATTTGAAACAACCGCTATCCCCAGCAAGGACCTGTTCCATAATTCGTTATAGCCCACCTCGGCCACGGATGCATTGAATTTTGATCTGATTCTTTCTATTATGCTTTTTATCACATGTCTCTTTTCCTTGAGGGAATTTGCTTCATATATTAAGATTTCGATTTCGCAAGAACAGACTATCATATTTCTGCCTCCAGGAGTTTCAAGTATTCCTTTTTAACATCAACATTTTCATATTTTAAATTTTCATACAAGATGTCCCGGGCTCTTGGCTTGTTTATTTTTAACAAGGACCAGGCAGCATAGATTTTTATCATATCCGAGGAATTTTGAAGCTCAGCCTTGACATCCTGAAACATGGAAGCCAAATTCAGATTTCCTATGGAAATAAGGGCATTTCTCTTCCAAATATTCCTGCCCCTCCAGCTGCCTGCCCTGTGCCCGTATTTGTTCATGAAAGCCTTGTTTGACATAATCAAAAGTTCTTTCAGGTCAACAAGCAAATCTGAATAATCTTCCTTAGCTTCTTTATTTAAGACATCTTTATTTAAAGGGCAGACAACTTGGCATATATCGCAGCCATATATTTGTCTTCCCATCTTTTCCCTGTAATCAGTAGGTATATAGTTTTTCGTCTGGGTCAGGTAAGATACGCACCTCTTGGGGTCAATGCCACCCCTTTCGGAAATTGCCCTGTTAGGACAACTTTTTACACAAATGCTGCACGTACCGCAAATATCCTTTTCTATTGGGATATCTGCTTCTGTTTCAATATCGGTCAAGAGATAGCCTAAATAAATAAATGACCCTTTATCATCATTGATAAGGAGGCTGTTCTTTCCGTAATTGCCAAGTCCTGCCAGCCTGCATACTTCTTTGTCTATCAAAGGGGAAGTATCCACACAAGGAAGGAATTTAAAAGCCAAGTGGTGCCTTATTTCCTCAGCCAGCTTTATCAATAAAGAATTAAACGTCCTGTGATAATCTTCTCCGTGGCTCGATAGGCTCAGTAAACCAAAATTCCCCCCCGGAGGAGTTTTGTACCCTTCCCCGTACGGAAGGCCGATGGCAATTATGGTCCTTAAATCAGGAAACAAATTTTTTGCATAAATTCTTTTTTTTATGTCCCGTTCTTCAAATTCACAGTCCAGGCCTTTGTTTTTGCGGCTTATTAAGAACTCTTCCAGATGGGAAAAATCTGTGACCCTGCTTATTCCGATTGTTTCGATTCCCAGCCTGTGAGCCGCTTCCTTGATTATTTTTTTCATAAACTTCATACCTTTTAATTTGCATATGATGAAATTCCATTTATAGGTTTCGTTTCTTCTACATATATTATCATATATTTGTAGAATAATGAAGAACAAAAAAAGGCATCGGTTGTAAGATACCCGATGCCTAAAGGAGAAAAGTATTAAACTACTTTGTAAATCCATCCTTCCGGTGCTTCTATGTCACCCATCTGAATGCCGACTAAGGTGTTATACAGCTTTTTGGTGACAGGTCCCACTTCTGTCTGGCTGTGGAATACATGCAGTTTACCCTTGTGCATGATTCCGCCGATCGGTGTGATAACGGCAGCAGTGCCGCAAGCTCCGGCTTCTTTCAAATTATCCAGTTGGTCTATATATATATCTGTTTCAAGTGCTTCCATGTTTAAGTAATCTCTTGCAACCTGCATCAATGAAATTCTTGTTACGCTGGGAAGAATGGAGGATGAACGAGGCGTTACAAACTTATCGTCCTTAGTAATTCCAAAGAAGTTTGCAGCTCCCACCTCATCAATTTTGGTATGAGTCAAGGGGTCCAAATAAATACAGTCGGCAAAACCCTGTTTAACTGCTTCCATATGTGAATGCAAACTTGCCGCATAGTTGCCTCCAACTTTAATTTTTCCCGTACCGTTAGGTGCAGCCCTGTCTTCATCCGTTGTAATGAAGTTTACAGGATTCATGCCCCCTTTAAAATATGGTCCTACCGGCATGCAGAATACTCCGAAAATATACTCGCTGGCAGGTTTTACTCCGATATTGTCGCCTATACCTATAACATATGGTCTTATATACAAGGTAGCACCTGTTCCGTAAGGAGGTACCCAGGCTTCGTTTGCCTTAACAACCTGCATGCAGGCATCTATGAATTTTTCTACCGGAATAGTAGGCATCATTATTCTCTCACAGCTTTTCTGCATACGTTTTGCATTTTCATCGGGTCTGAAGAGTTGAATTCCTCCGTCCTTTGTAGAGTAAGCCTTTAATCCTTCAAAGCATTCCTGTCCGTAATGAAGACATGTCGAGCCTTCGCTTATATGTACCTTATTATCTTCTATAAGCTGCCCGTCATCCCATTTCCCGTCTTTCCAGTATGAAATATACCTTTTGTCAGTCTTGATATAATTGAACCCTAGTTCAGACCATTTTATGTCCTTCTTTTCCAATACTAGACCCTCCTTTTTTTATATTTTGGTATGGGGACTCCCGGTCCCCATACATATAATATCCCTAATCATAGCACTTTTGCATTATAATTTCCAGCACTAATTTCATTTATTTTTTGGCTGCCTGGGCTCCCTTCAATAAAGCTTCCTTATTTAGAGGAATCAGGTCTGCCTTATCTTCTCCGAAGACCTTTACAAAAGCCTTCAATACTGATTCTATTTCAACTGTCTTGGTAAGCTCCAGGTAAGACCCTAACATTACCATGTTAGCAACCTTGCCGTTTCCCAGTTCCAAAGCCAACTCGTTAGCCGGAATGTAATAAACATCCAAATCCTTCCTTGTAGGCTCAACATCGATCAATGATTTATTTATTATGAGTTTGCCTCCGGGAACAAGCTCTTTTTCAAACTTGATCATGGAGGGTAAATTCATTACTATGGCTGCGGTTCCATCCTTTGATATAAGAGGGGATCCTATTTCATCCTCTGATACGACAACTGCACAGTTGGCCGTACCTCCTCTCATTTCCGGCCCGTAAGAAGGCATCCATGTTACATTTTTCCCTTCTAGCATGCCTGCATAGGCCAATAGTTTCCCGATAGCCATAATGCCTTGACCGCCAAATCCGGCCATGATTACTTTTTCTTCCATATTATTTCCCCTCCCCAAAATCTTTGAAGTTTCCTAACGGATAATATGGTATCATATTATCTCTCAGCCATTCCAATGCTTTCAAAGGAGTAAGGCCCCAGTTGGTCGGGCACGAAGACAGCACTTCCACTAAGGCAAAGCCCTGGCCTTTTAATTGACATTCAAAAGCTCTCTTAATGGCTTTTTTTGCTTTTCTTATATTTGCAGGAGTATCTACAGTAACTCTTTCAACAAATTTAGCCCCGTCAATGGTTGCTATCATTTCCGATATTCTTATAGGTTTTCCGCAGTGGGCTTCATCTCTTCCGAAGGGAGATGTTGTTGTTTTTTGTCCTACCAGGGTGGTTGGAGCCATCTGGCCGCCTGTCATACCGTAGATAGCGTTATTTACGAATATTGTTGTTATCTTTTCTCCCCTGTGGGCAGCATGAACTACTTCCGCCGTACCTATGGAAGCTAAGTCTCCGTCACCTTGATATGTGAATACAACCTTGTCGGGGAGAGCCCTTTTAATACCTGTTGCAACGGCAGGTGCTCTTCCGTGAGCGGCTTCCTGCATGTCGCAGTTGAAATACTTGTAAGCCAATACCGAGCATCCTACGGGAGCAACCCCTATGGCATCATCTAAAACTCCTAATTCTACCAGGGATTCAGCAACCAATTTATGGATAACACCATGGGTACAACCCGGACAATAGTGAAATGGAACATCCGTTAAGCCCTTTGATTTTTCATATACAATTGTCATTATTTTGCACCTCCTGCAATTTTCTCAATATCTGCCAGGATACTGCCCGGAGTTGGAACCATACCGCCCTGTGTACCGTTAAAATATACAGGCAGTCTTCCTGCGATGCCTATTTTTACGTCATCTATCATTTGACCAGCGCTCATCTCAACCGTGAGTATGCCCTTGGCCTTATCTCCGATTTCTTTGAACACATCATAAGGGAATGGCCACAAAGTTATGGGTCTGATCATACCAACCTTTATACCTTTTGCTTGTGCCTGCTTTATAGCAGTTTTTACTATTCTTGAGGTGGTTCCGAAAGCAACACAAACAACCTCTGCATCTTCCAGGCCGAATGCTTCGTAAACAACTTCATTTTCTTCCATAAGCTTATATTTTTCTATCAGATGTTTGTTGTGTTCCTGTAGCTCTTCTGCCTGCAAATACAGGGAGTTTACAACCACCGGTTTTCTCTTTCCGCCTGTACCGGTTGTCGCCCAGTCTTTAGGAGGAAGTTCCATTGGCTCGGGGTCCTTTAATTCAACAGCTTCCATAATTTGACCGATCATTCCGTCCGCGCATATAAGGACCGGATTCCTGTAATAATCAGCCTTGTCAAAAGCTAACATGACATAATCAACTAATTCCTGTATGCTTGCCGGTGCATAGCACAGGGTTCTGTAGTCGCCGTTTCCGCCGCCTCTGGTTGCCTGAAAATAATCTGCCTGTCCCGGCTGTATGCTTCCCAGTCCCGGGCCCCCTCTCATCATATTTACTATAACACAAGGAATTTCAGCACCTGCGCAATAGGTAATTCCTTCCTGTTTCAATGATATTCCGGGGCTTGAAGACGCGGTCATAACCCTTGCTCCGGCTCCGCCTGCACCATAAACCATGTTTATAGCGGCGATTTCGCTTTCTGCCTGCAGGAATACTCCTCCGGCTTCCGGTAATGCTCTTGAAATATATTCGGGTATTTCACTGGACGGTGTTATCGGATAACCAAAGAACAATTTACAGCCTGCTTTTATGGCAGCAGCTCCGACAGCTTCATTACCTTTCATTAATACCTTTGCCATAATATAACCTCCATTATAACCTTTCTACTTTTATTACTGAATCAGGACACATAATTGCACAATTGGCGCAAGCAATGCATTTCTCCTGGTCTGTTACATGAGCCGGGCTATAGCCCTTGCTGTTTATTTTTTCCTTATTTAATTCGATAATCTTTACCGGACAAACCGCAACGCAAAGTTCACAGCCCTTGCATGCATCGTCATTAAATGTAACCTTACCTTTTGCCATTACTAATCCTCCTTTAACTCATCCACTCTTCCCTCATATAAAGATTTATGGGGAACAATTTTTCCAGTATTTCTGGATTCTTTATTTTTTCAGCCGTTTCTTTTATAACAGCCTCATATCTTATGGGAATATCTGTTTCCCAAGATACCTTTTTAGTCAGTTCATGACCGAATTCCACATCTTCTACCCTCGTGTCTTTCAACATGTGGGTGTTGTTTACCAGGCCGGTTATTTTAAGCCTTGACGTGGCTTCAATCATCCTTAAATATTTCAGAACCCCTTCAACCGTGCTTGTTAATGGTCGGTTCCCGTTGATTACATACAGCATATCATAATCAACTTTTTTTATCTGGTCTGAGAATCTTGACAGAACTCTGGCCCCTACCGGATCTCCCCCCACATCAAGTATGGACTTGACATTGGGATTTTCAATTACACCCATCAGTTCAGCAGGCAGGGCAGGCAAGTCAACAGCCGTGTTCCTTATGCTGGAATCAAATAATTTGATTCCTCTTTCTTCAAAAAAATCTCTTTTTTCCCTTGAACGAAAATATGGGTTCACTATATCTAAATCGGCAATGCTTACATTTTCATAGATTTCCTTCATTTTTACGGCATAATTTACTGCGAACTCTGTTTTTCCGCTGCCGTAGTGGCCGATAATGATAACCAATCTCTTGTCATGCACTAAATATCCCTCCTTTAGAATATTTGGCCTTATTTATAGGTTTTAGCCTCCTCAAGACCCTTTAATATTCTCAAGCCGCCTTGGGCCAAAGCTAAGAGCTCGTCCTCTCCTGGATAAACCAAAACCCTTGCTATGAATTTTACTTTGTCTTCGATCATCTTGACAAAATCTTTGTCATAGGCAATTCCGCCTGTAATTAAAATTGCGTCTACATCTCCGTCAAGGACTACCGCATATTCACCTATTGCCTTTGCAACCTGGTAGGCCATTGCCGAATAAATGAGCTTTGCCTTCCCATCTCCTGCCTTGGCTCTGTCGCTCACTTCTTTGGCATTGTTAGTTCCCAGGTAAGCGCTTATTCCGCCTTTGCCAACAAGCATTTTATTTATTTGGGCTTCGGTATATTTGCCGCTGAAGCACATCTTAACCAGTTGGCCTGCAGGCAATGCCCCTGATCTTTCAGGTGAAAATGGTCCTTCCCCGTTAAGGGCGTTGTTAACGTCGACTACCCTTCCCTTTTTATGGGCGCCGACCGATATTCCCCCGCCTAAATGGGCAACAACAAAATTCATTTCTTCATATTTTTTACCAAACTCTTCCTGGGCAGCTCTTCTTGCAACAGCTTTTTGATTCAGCGCATGCCATATGGAAATTCTCTCAAATTCCGGATGACCGCTTAACCTTGCTACATCATCCATTTCATCAACGACTACCGGGTCTACTATAAAGGAAGGAATATTTACTTCATCAGCTATGGAACGGGCCAATATGGCTCCCAAATTGGAGGCATGTTCTCCTCTTGCACTGGTCTTTAAATCTTCAATCAGCTTATCATTCACCGAATAAGTGCCGCCTTCGATGGGTTTCAAGAGACCCCCTCTTCCAACAACGGCATCAAGATCCTTCAATGATATGTTATTTTCTTTTAGGGCGGCCATTATCATTTCTTTTCTGAACTGAAACTGGTCCGCAACCTTGTTGAAGGGCTGCAATTCTTCTGTTGTATGCCTTATGGTTTTTTCAAAAATCATGGTTTCATCTTCATATACAGCAATTTTTGTCGAAGTTGAACCCGGATTTATTATCAACTGTTTCATATAAGCCTCCTCTAAGAACAAATTACTCCTAACAAAATTGAATACAGTTTAGCCTCATCGGAATCCGCTCTTGAAGTAAGAACGATGGGAGCCTTGGCTCCTAAAATTATTCCTGCATTTTTTGAATCTGCCAAATAGGTTAAAGTTTTATACATCACATTGCCTGCTTCAATATTTGGCATCAATAAAATATCAGCATCCCCTGCCACTTGTCCTTTAACACCCTTGGTTGCTGCAGCTTCCTTTGAAATGGCATTATCGAGTCCAAAGGGTCCTTCGACTATGCAGCCTTTTATTTGACCCTCCTTATACATATCAACAAGTATTTGGGCATCAAGAGTAGCCTGCATCTTATCCGTGACTTTTTCTTTGGCGCATATTACTGCCACTTTTGGATTTTCAATGTTTAATGCCCGGCATAAGGGAAGGGTGTTTTCGATTATCTGCTTTTTCTCCAAGGCAGAAGGTGCTATGTTCATTGCCGCATCAGTTATAATAAAGAGCTTATGATACTTATCCGTTTCAAAAACTGCTGCATGGCTCAGGATATTCCCTGTCCTTAGTCCTATTTCCTTATCCAGTACAGCTTTAAGTATGAGAGAAGTATCCAATAAACCTTTCATTACTATATCAGCCTGGCCGCTGCTTACCATGGATACAGCCTTTCTTGCAGCTTCAGCCTCATCCTTGGTTTCCATTATCTCAATGCCATTAAGGTCCAGATTGATTTCTTGTGATATTTCTATTATTTTTTCCTTGTTACCAATCAATATGGGAAGGCATATATTTTCTTCCATGGCAGCCTTCAAAGCTTTTAAGACGTCCTCGTCCTGGGCAGCTGCAACCGCTATTTTCTTTGGCTTTGTGTTTTTGGCCAACTTCATTAAATTGTCGAATTTACTCATATTTTCATATCACCCCAAGATATTTGTTGCAACAAACGTGCCAAGAAAATAAAAAAACAATCATTGAAATTTCAACGATTGTAATATGCATAATTTCCCAGTCTATTGACCATGAATTTTTTTGCATGCAAGATATTTCAAGAAAACAATAATTCCTGCAATATTTTGCATTTTATGATATGCCGTATTTTTCCATCTTGTAATATAAAGATCTTATGGATATGCCTAATTCCTTGGCTGTGCGTGTTTTATTCTTATTGAATTTCATATAAATTTTTTTAATATATTCAGCTTCGGTTTTCTCTAAAACACTTTCCAGGGTGTCTGCTCCCTCATCAATTTTTACCGCAACTTCGGTATTTTGCTTCTTTTTGTTTAAATGAGGCAAATGAATTGTATCGATGACCTTTTCGTTTATGTTCATATAAATTATGGCTCGGCCTATGGTATTTTCCAATTCCCTTACATTTCCCGGCCAGTCGTGGTCCTGCAAAATTTTTAAGGCTTCATCCGTAATGTCAACAATATTCCTTCCGTATTCATCATTGAACTTTGCAATGAAGTTTTTGACCAGCAAAGGAATATCTTCCTTCCTCTCCCGAAGGGGAGGTATAAATATTGGAAGTATGCTCAGCCTGTAAAAGAGGTCTTCCCGGAATTTACCTTCTTTAACGGCCTTTGATAAATCTGTGTTGGTAGCGGCAATTACCCTGACATCAACAGGTATGTTCTTGTTGCTGCCGACCCGCATTATTTCTTTTTCCTGAAGAACCCTTAAAAGCTTTGCCTGGGTATTTAAGCTTATTTCGGATATTTCATCAAGAAAGATGGTACCCTTGTTTGCCTCCTCAAAAAGGCCCTTCTTGCCTCCCTTCAGGGCTCCGGTGAAGGACCCCTCGTCGTATCCGAAGAGCTCGCTTTCAAGCAGGGAATCAGACAGGGCGGCGCAATTTACCCTGACAAAGTTTTTGTGTGAGCGAGGGCTTTGAGCATGAATGGAATTAGCAAACAACTCCTTTCCCGTACCGCTTTCTCCCCTTAAGAGTACCGTAGCAGGCACCTTGGCAGCCTTTTCTATGAGCTTTCTCACTTCATTTATGGCTTTCGACTTGCCTATTATGTCTTCAGGCTTATACTTATAGGTAAGCTGCCTCAGCTTTTTTTCAGCTTCCTCTAATTTGTCAGTCAAGTCCTTTATGGTGGAGATATCGTGAAGGACCGCAACGCTGCCCTTCATTTGGCCATTGACGATTATGGGTGCTGCCTGGGCTACAACGGTCTTGCCGCTGGGTTTTAATTTAAGTTTGGTGTTTTCCACGGGTTTTCTGGTTGAAAGCACTTTCATATGGACGCTTTCTTCCCCTTCTTCAATGTCATAATAAGCATTTTTGCCTATAATTTCATCGTACTCTATGCCCGTTATCTTGGTATAGGCAGGATTTACCAATATATGCTCTCCCTTTTCATCCACTACGCTTATGGCATCCTGGGTAGCAAGAAAGACCGCTTCCAACAAACCTTGATAATCTATACTGTTAAAACTGATCTTCACCATTTTTCATTCCTCTCTCTGAGGTCTTTCGGCTGCTTCCACAATCTCCAGGGTCACACTTTCCTTACTGATTGTTATTTCCTTGAAGGAAAATTCCGAAACACATTGGAGTTCAACCCTGTTTATGCCGGGAACCGCTTCCGCCAGATCCAGGGTCAATATCAAATCGTCCTTTTCAAGTCCATTAACCAAGGTTGAAGTTCCTACAACCCTTACTATGATTTTATCTTCTCCTTCTTCAAATTTCACATCAACATCATCACTCTTGTTGATGAACTGAATATCATCATAGGTGAACTCAAATTCTCTTTCTATTATTTTTTCAACCACGGCGTTTACAACCGGCTTGGAAGCCATGTCCAGCAAGATCAATCCTTCTGCATTCAATATGTTTCTTACCGATAAAATATTGTTGTAGGCCCCCGTTATATCCAGTTCTTCCAGGGTAAGCTCCTTAATGGTATCCAAAACATCCTGGTCTGCCGCTATCCTTACCCTTTCCGGTTTGACCGTTACATCAACCAGTTCATATCCCTCCTCGGGAAGACCGACAATTTGAGGCTTCAATTCCACGTATTTGGTTGGATATATGGGAACCGTAACTTTAACGTTTCCTATGGGAGCGGACAGGAATATTTCAGTGTCCGTATCATCGTAAATTCTTACGGGTACGGTTTTAACCACATCATCAACGGCACCGTTTATATTTATTGTAGCTATAGCTTTACTAGCTGAATTTACAACGCTTCTAGGTCCCGTTATCTTTACTGAGGAAGGGCTGAAGACTGTTTGCCCCCTGTAATAGTTGTTGGCATGAACACCTTCGAACTGAACCGAAACATCCATTACCTTGGATATTACTCCTTCTATGTTACAGGCTATTTGCTGGGGATATACACTCACTATGTCTACGCCGCTGGGCCCGACAACCTCCACCTTTGCGTTAGTAACTCCTTCTTTAAAGCCTAATACATCTATATAGGCGGTAAAATCCCTGCTCGAAATGCTGTTTAATTGTTCCGTCAACCCTGTTGCTTTTATGGTCACGGTAATATTGTCCTTGTCCGGACTCATAAGTACCAAATTTGAATTTTCCAGGGCAGGCAGGTTTCTGACGCTTACGGCTACATTTGGATATGACTGCTCAAGGGTTTGATTGGTAACAAGCATTACGGTCATCCACAGGACGATGGAAACTATGAGGCAGGTGATCTGAATGACTAATTTATCGTTTTTTATCTTCATATCTGTTTCTCCACTTATCTAAAATACTCATCTTTTCATTTTCTATATAAATATCCGACAAAACGGCCTGAAGTTCCTCGCTTTGTATATTCCTGTACAGCCTTCCTTCCACGGCATAGGAAATATATCCTGTTTCTTCGGATACTATCAAAGCTATAGAATCGGATCTCTCAGTCATTCCGATGGCAGCCCTGTGCCTTGTCCCTATATCTTTGCTGAGGAGGTTGTTTTCAGTGAGAGGCAGGAAACATCCTGCTGCTTTTATGGTATAATCCTTGATTATTACTGCTCCGTCATGGAGAGGAGTGTTGGGGATGAAAATATTTATGAGCAGACCGCTTGAAATGTTTGCATTTAATAGGGTTCCGCTTTCAATTATGTCATTGAGACCTATTTGCTTTTCAAATATTATTAAGGCGCCTATTCTTTGCCTTGAGAGGGAGGTTATGGCAGATGTGATTTCTTTAATGATTTCCCTTGAAGTTTCATTGGTTTTTTCAAGGGTAGACAGGGAGAAGGAGGTTCTTCCCAAGTATTCCAAGGCTTTTCTGATTTCAGGCTGAAAAACTATAACCAGGGCTATTAATCCAACCTGGAAGGTATTGCTTAGAATGAATTCCACCATATACAGATCAAATATGCTTGATATGGGAATCAGGGCAACCAGGAGCACAATACCCTTAACAAGTTGTTTTGCCCTCATATCTCTTATGAGAAGGTATCCCCGGTAAAGAACATAGTAAACAATACCTATGTCTACAAAGGTATTTAAACCCACATTAGAGATTATTAACCTGATACGATTCATAATATCATACATAAACATCCCCCATATCATTCACTGTTCATCTGGGCCATTGTATCCGCATATGACCTGTTCATTCTTGCCTTTGAATCTTCATCCAATTCCGCGCTTTCAATGTAATCCATAATGGGATAAACCACATGCTCGGCTGCTCCGTTTTCCTTAAAACCCTTGTAAACCCACAAGGGTATATAATTTATGTTTTTAATCGATACTTCTTTTGTATCGCCCTTCTTTTCTATAACAATATCTATGATAATTCCATCTTCGGTATACTTTGATACGTGCTCGGTCAAGCCGTATGGTACCAGGGTTTCAACCCTTTGGTTCGATAAAAAATTACCCATTGAGTAAGCCACAAATTTTGTTTCTCCGTCATATTCCAGGGTCTGGGTCGGTTGTATAACATGGGGATGGCTGCCGAATATTATATCGACTCCTGCCTTAAAAAGTTTATCGGCCAATATTTCCTGTCTTTCCGCCTGTACTCTTGAATACTCGTCTCCCCAATGCAAGACCGCTATAATAACATCGGCATCGTTATTTTTGGCATATTCGATGTCTTCCATCATTTTTGCCTCGTTGAAAATATTGACCATTGCATCCAAATCCTCCGGACTGAGGACGGATTCAAGACCGTTTACCATTTCCGTATATGCTAAAAAGGCAAGTCTTATGCCTTTGACATCCTTAATCAAAACCCTTGTTTCAGGCTTTTCCTTGAAGGTTCCCAGAGGCTCCATTCCCCTGATTTTAATTTGCTCTATTGTCCTTATAACTCCTGCTTTCCTTGTGTCAAGGCAATGATTGTTTGCGGTGGCTAATATATCAAATCCTGCATTTTTGATGGCATCCAAAGCCTCATCGGGAGCATTGAACAAGGGATAGCCCTGATAGGCGTACACTTTGTCACCTGCCGTAGTTCCTTCGAAATTGGCAATAGCTATATCCGCTTGCTGGATAATATCTTTTATGGCTTTAAAACTGTTGTTAAAATTATAGGTCTTGGTTTCAGGATCATATGCTCCGTCTAATTGTGAGGGATGAAACATTATGTCTCCCGTTGCCATGATTCTCACGGTTGTATCCGGCTCTTTTTCATCCTGCTCAGATGGCAGGTTTGAAGTTTCTTCTGTGATTTCTTCTCCCGGTTCTTCAGGGACCGGTCCATTTTTTCCTTCTTTTCCAAAACCGTTCACAACAAAAGATACTGCCAAAACTCCAAGCAGAATTATGAATGACCATGACATCAGGATTATTCTTTTTTTACGTCGTCTATTTTTTCTGTACATTTGCTACCTCTTCTATAAATTACAATATAATTCTATCTTACCATGAAAGATTTTGCAAGAAATTAAATTATTAAATTACTTTTTCGGTTTTATCAAAGCTTTGGTACCGTATCCGATTAAATCATACCTCTTCTCTTTTTTCAGGGCTTTTAAAACCAAGTCATAATTTTCTTTTTTATTGTACTGCAAAAGGGCTCTCTGCATTTTTTTCTCTTCTTCATCCCTTGGAACATACACTTCTTCCTTAGTTAAAGGATTAATCCCCGTATAATACATGCAGGTTGACAGGGTTCCGGGTGTCGGATAAAAATCCTGAACCTGCTCAGGTATATGTCCCATATCCCTGATATATTCTGCCAATTCTATGGCGTCCTTCAAACGGGACCCGGGATGGGATGATATGAAATAAGGCACTATATATTGGTCTTTTTTTAACTTTTTGTTTATTTCATTAAATTTTTCCACAAACTTATTGTAGGTCTTTATGGAAGGCTTGCCCATGAGTTTCAAAACCCTGTCGGAAACATGCTCGGGGGCTGTTCTAAGCTGCCCGCTCACGTGGTACTTGCACAAGTCTTCCAAGAATTCATCATTATTATCATATATTACATAATCATATCTTATGCCTGAACGTATAAAAACTTTTTTGATACCTTCGGTCTTCCTGATTTTTCTTAATAATTCCACATAATCCCTGTGGTCTGCCTGCAAGTTTTCACACTTTTCCGGCCCCAGGCACTCCTTGTTTACGCAGGCTCCATACTTATCCTGCTTCTTGCATGCCTTAATCCTGAAATTGGCGGTAGGTCCTCCCACATCGTGAATATAGCCTTTAAAGTCCTTGTTTTTCTTCATCTTCTCAACTTCATTCAATATGGACTCATGACTTCTTTTTTGTATTATTCTTCCCTGGTGAAAATTAAGGGAGCAAAAACTGCAGCCTCCAAAGCAGCCCCTGGTGCTTGTAATGCTGAATTTAACTTCATTCAGGGCAGGTACGCCCGCATCCTTGTACATGGGATGGTAATCTATCATGAAATTAAGGTCATATATGTCATCAAGCTCCTGGTCTGACAGGGGTTCCATGGGAGGATTCTGAACCACATAGATCGTATCGTACTGCTCCACCAAGGTCCTTCCGCTTTTGGAGTCGGTGTTTTGATATTGTATTTTAAAGCTTTCGGCAAATTTTTTCCTGGATGATACAACTTCCTTGAAGGTCGGCAGGAATATGGGATCATAGGGGCGGTCCTTGTCCTTCGTTTTATAGACTGTTCCTCTTATAAAAGTAATCTCTTCTATGGGTATGCCTGCATCCAGGGCTTCCGCTATCTCAACCAGGGTCTTTTCTCCCATGCCGTAAACCAACAAGTCGGCACCCGAATCCAATAAAACAGACCTTCTTACACTGTCGCTCCAATAGTCGTAATGGCTCAATCTTCTCAAGCTTGCTTCAATTCCCCCGATTATTACGGGCACATTCTTGTATGCCTCCCTGATGCGATTTGAATATACGGTGACAGCCCTGTCCGGTCTTAAGCCTGCTTTACCTCCGGGAGAGTAAGCGTCTGTATGTCTCTTTCTCTTAAAGCTTGTGTAATGGTTAACCATTGAATCTATATTTCCGGAATTTACAAGAAAGGCCAGGCGGGGTTTCCCCAAAACCTTGAAAGAAGATAATTCCTTCCAGTCCGGCTGGGCTATAATTCCGACCTTGTAACCAAATCTCTCCAGTACCCTTGACAAGAGAGCGGCAGCAAATGAAGAATGGTCAACATATGCATCTCCTGTAACAAATACAAAGTCGCACTCATCCCAGCCTCTTTTTTTCAGATCTTCTTTATTAACAGGCAAAAAATCCATATTACCTCCATATAAGTTAATATTGTTTATTATACCATCCGGGATGTATTTAAAACAAGAATAAAGCTGAAGAATATAACAAAGCTGTAATATAGGCCCGATAACATGAAGTGGTTTACATAAATTTATTTATGTAAACCACTTTCTTGCTTACTTTCATATTCATCTTATCTTAAGTACTTATTTTAGTACAAAGGCATGGACGGCCTCAATCAAAGCAACCACATCAGACCTCTTGACAAGGGATACAGGTTCCCTGTCAACCACTGCAAGGCAATGGATGCCGTCATACCTGTACAGTTGTATCTTTAGCTTTGGATAGTTTTTATTATCCAGGTAGACAGTCAGGCTGATTTCTTCTATTTCTCCCGGGCTTTCGTCAGTAAAAGAATCTGCCTTCAGATTTTCCATGGCCTTTTGAAAATCAGTAATGTCCAGCTTTTCTGTCTTATAATAATAGGTTCGGTCATTGCCTTTTTTCTGGCTGGTTATAATGTAATCATTGCCTTCCAGCCTGATATCAATTTGTTTAATATCGGCAAAATCCGCCGGAAATACCTCAAGATGTCTTAAAGAATCATAGGATGCCGCCATTAATTCCCTGTAGTCATCAGTTTCAAGCTTATAAACAATCTGGGATTGCCCGACTCTTGCATATGCCGTAATCTCTTCTTTCTCAGTATTTTTGCTGTCTTTTTTGGAAGCTTTCTCAGCATCCTTTCTTTCTTTCGGATCCCGGCTGATATTTAATACAAAGGTATCTGCAATTTCTTTATTCTTTTCATCTTTTTCTGTGTATTTAACAGTGACCGTCAGTTCAGGCGAATCCAGACCGTAAGACTTAAGGTCCTCGTCAGATGCCTTATAGGTCACATAATCGGTTAAATTCAAGTTGCTGATATTTCTTAAATACTTATCCACCCTTGACTTGTCCAGGGGAAGATTTTTTCCGTTTATATTTGCGATATAAACATCATCGTCACTATAAGCACGGGGGCTGTCTTCCTCATATAGGATATTGTATGTCTCCCTTCCTGCAAATTGAATCTCTGTTACCTCATCAAGGGACGGGATTTTATCATTGTCTATCATGTCCCTCAAGTCTCCGTCAAAGAAATTCAAGGGATCTTTTTTTACCAGGTAAACATTTCCGTCTCCAATGGACACATACCTTTGCAAATCCATCTTGCTGTAATCCCCAAGCTTGATTTCATAAGACCTGTCCCCCGTTGATAAATTGATGGTACAAACCGGGTCATCCAAACCATACTGACCATAATCCTCTACCTCTTCAATGATAAAAGATGCTCCGAATTCCTTGAACAGGTTCAGACGATCATTGATTTTTTCTTCATCCACGGGGAAGGCCTCATCTTCATCATAAAACCACTTTTCATCCTTGTGAAAGGCAAGGGTTTTTGATTTGTATTCCCAGGATAAGGACTTTACTGAATCACTTGGTATTTCCAGTATGACCTGATCAGTTTCCTTGATTTTTTCCACGTGTTCCTGGTAACGGTTAAGGGCAAAGGTTGACAGGCAGGCAAAGAGCAAAACAGCTGCCAATATATAGATTTTCTTAGACCGTTTCATTTTGCACCCTCCTTCTTCTGAAAATTATATAAATGCCGGCAGCCAGATAAAGGAGCGGAAAAACACCTATCATTAGAACTTTTAACATGGAGGAAACGGAATCGCTGATGGTCAGGTAGTTATAATTCAGTGACTTGCTGCGTATTGCAATGGCTTCTCTCTCTCCTATGAGGGAAGATATGGCATTCATTGCCAAATCCACATTAGCCCCTGATGAGTAAGCATTATATACATCTTCCAGGAAACTTGAAGAAGTAAACCATACAATCTTGCCCTCCTTGGCGGTTTCAACTGAAACTGCCAAGGCAAAGGGACCGTCTATATCCCCTTCTTCCTTTTCATAGGTGGAAATGTCATAACCGGCCAGCTTGCTGAATGATGAATTCGAAGTCTTTAACAGTTGGGTCACAGTCTCCCTGCCGTAGCCGGTGTCTATAGTCAGGCCTGATGAAATGGGCATTATAGGATAATAGTGTTCTTCTATAAGAGTATCTGTTATTTCATGGCTTACCATATCCGGCAGCAGGACGAAAGGTGCCCTGAATGCATAATGCTCCCTGTCCGCCTCAACGACAACACCTTCCTTGGCTTCCACTCCGTAGTCCGATAAGAGGCTGTATAAATTTTTCAAGATTCCATCCTCCGTAGGTCCGGCCATAACCAACAGTTTCCCTCCATCTTCCACATACTGAGCCAGCATATCCTTTTCTTTTTCTGAAATATCGCTTTTTGGTCCGTATATCATCACAGCATCTGCCTCTTCAGGGACTGAATCATTAGTCAGTAAAGAAAAAGTTTGAGTTTCTATATTGTCTTTTTCGATTTGCTCACTGAAAACAGGCGGAAGTTCTTCTTCGCCATGCCCTTCCAATACATACAGCCTGGGCAATTCTTCGGTAACCACATAATCTATGGCGGAGGTAATGGCCCCTTCCCCGTCAAAAGATGAATTTATAGAGTAAGTATACATGTCCCTTTCCTGGATATATATATCATCGTAGTTAATAAATCTGAACCGTTCTCCGCTTTCCACGACCAGGCTGTTGTTCTGCACGGTTTCATCCGTATACTGGTCCGCAAAGGTCGGGTAAACATCCGGATTCTTTTTGACGATTTTAATATGATCAGATAGGCTGTCATATTTGCTGAGAAGATTTTCAATGACCGGGTCTTCCTTACCGGACTGGACTATCCAGTAAATAGTCACATCATCCTTTAGCCCGTTTACCACAACCTTGGTATTGCTGGTAATAGAATAGAGCTTTGAAGCACTTATGTCATATTTGGTCAGGGGAGTCGGCAGATAAGAAACAAAAACATTCACCATAATCAAAATAGCCAGCACTAAAGCACTCACCATCAAAGAATAGGAACCGCCCCGCATTGCAATCTTGTTGGATTCGGTCCGCCATGAAGACTTAATAAATTCCAGTGCTTTCATCAGTTATACCTCCTTTTCTCCAGGGATTGAACGGATAAGAACAAAAAGAATGCAATGACGGTCAAATAGTACATAATAGCCGTCATGTCAAAAACTCCGTTCACGAAAGCATCAAAACGGTCAAAGAGGGACAAGGTTGACATGATCCTTGGCAGCAAGCCCTCGAACTTATTCATGTCTATAAGGTATACAGCCATAATCCCCAGGATCAGTATGAAACTGATACCATAGGCCAAATTAGTATTCTTAGTCAAATGACGAATAACAAGCCCTAACAGAATGATAATTACACTCATGGCTATAACCGACCCCATAGCCGTTGAAGATACATATTCAGATAAGCTGACACTGTAGTAATTCAGGAGTATAACCGCTATACCTATGCCTGCAGCAAATCCCTGGTTATCCGTTAGGGAGGAAATGAATATGCCGACAGCTATTAAGGCGCTGCCCATAATGAAGAAGGCTAGAATCGACCCGTATGAAGTCAGCAGATAAACATCACCGAAGCGTGAAAAAATCATAGGATACAGACTGATAAGGCACAAGGGTATCATGTATACAATCAATAGGGACAAATATTTTCCAACTATCACCTGGGTTGTGGAGATAGGAAGAGAATACAGGAGCTGATCGGTCTTTTGCTTCCTTTCTTCTGAAATAACCCGCATGGTCAGAATGGGAACGATAACCACGAATATCAGCTTTCCAAAATCAAGTACAAATTCAAAATTGCTGACGGCTGCCTGTATGTTGTAGAGGACAGCCCCTATTCCTACAAAAGCCAACAAAAATGCGCCAAAAACATAGGCCGTCAGGGAGTGAAAATATAAGCGCAGTTCATGTTTTAAAACAGCAATCATTTGGCAGCCACCTCACTTTCACTTTTATTTATAGTGCTTGTTCTTTCTTTATTTTCAACACCATGGTCAGAGTTTTCCGTAAGTTCGATGAAAACATCTTCCAGATTTGCCTTCTTTAAGGTCATTTCCAGCAGGACCTTGCCCCTTGAAGCAAAGGCAGAAAAAACAGCCCGTGAAATTTCATAGATATTATCAAGGTCTGTCTTTATATATGCTCTTACATATTCCCCTTCCCTATCCTCAACACCTGTTTCGATAATATGGTCCACCTGGGCCAGGATCTCCCTGATTTCTTCTTCCCCTGCATCGGTTGTGATAATAATCTCGTTAGGTGCAAGCAATAATTTCTCTAAGTTTTCCGGTTCATCAAAGGCTATTAACTTTCCTTTGTCAATAATCAGAACCCTGTCACAGATTGCCTGTACCTCGGAAAGGATATGGGAACTGAAAATCACTGTATGGGTCTTGCCCAGCTCTTTGATTAAATCGCGAATTTCAACAATCTGAATAGGATCGAGACCAACTGTCGGTTCATCCAAAATGATTACTTTCGGGTTTCCAAGCAAGGCCTGGGCAATTCCAACCCTCTGCTTATATCCCTTGGAAAGGGATGATATACTTTTGTTCTTTACATCATCAAGCTTGGTTTTTTGAATCACCTGGTCAACCTGGTGGTTAAGGTCTCCCCCCCGCAAGCCCTTGGCTTCGCCTACAAATCTCAGATATTCCAAAGGACTTTCGTTCATGTACAGGGGTGGGTGTTCAGGTAGATAACCTATTAGTTTTTTTGCCTTTTTAGGTTCTTCAAAAATATCGTAACCGCCAATAGTTACACGCCCTTCCGTGGCTGACAGGCAACCTGTCATTATGTTCAAGGTGGTGGTTTTTCCGGCCCCATTGACCCCTAAAAAGCCATATACCTGGCTTTCCTTGATCTCAAAAGAAAGGTCATTGATGGCCGTGTAATCACCGTAACATTTTGTCAAGTGTTCAACTAATATCATAATTAACCTCCTATCCTTGCTCTCTATGGCGATTATGGATGATTATAGTATTGAATGCTGAAATGATGCTGAAAACTTTTTGATTAATTCTGAATGATTTACTTAAATGGTCATAAGATTGATTCAAATAAAAAAAGATGAAGACCAGCAAATGTGTTCTTCATCCCCGGGATATTGGCTAACCCGTCTAATGTCATCCTGAGCTAAAGCCAAGGAACTCATGAGATCCTTCGGGCTAAAGCCCTCAGGATGACAATTTTCTATAGATTTGGCAGTTCCACGTAAAAACGGTTAATCCCGTCACCGGATTCCACCCATATTTTCCCTCTGTGTCTTTGAACTATCTCCTGGGCTATGGACAGACCCAGGCCAAAGCTTCCTGTCCTGCTCCTTGCCTGGTCCCCCCGGTAAAAACGCTTGAATATATTTTTTGCCTCCTGGGGAGTAATGACCTCGCCTTCATTAGCAACTTCCAGCAAAGTACGCCCTTTTCCGCTTCTTTTTAACCTTATCCATACTTTTCCCCCATCCTTGGAATATTTATGGGCATTATCCAGCAAAACATCCAGGACCCGGCACAACTGATCTTCTATCCCTCTAACTTTTATGTTTTCTTCTATCTGAGAGGTCAGGGTTAATCCTCTCTCGAAAAAGACCGGCTCAAAAGGAAGAAGGGCATCCGAGACCAAGAGGCTAAAATCCACAATAGTGGAAATCTCTTTGTAATCCGTATTATCTGCCTTGGCAAGCTCCAGCATCTGTTCGATCAAACCTCGCATCTGCCTTGCCATGGTTAAAATGCTGGATATAAATTTCTGCTTGTTTGTATCATCATATTCCGGACATTGAGCCAGTTCCGCATTTGTCATGATAACCGTCAGGGGCGTTTTCAGTTCATGAGAGGCATCCGCAACAAACCGGCGCTGCTGGTCCCATGCTGTTTCTACAGGTTTAACAGCCCATTTGGACAACTGGATGCTTATGCCTAAAAATATCATAAAGCTTAAAGCCCCGATGAACAAGCAGGTTTTCAACAAGTTGTCCAAGGTAGCCCTTTCGCTTGTAATATCGACAAACACAATTCGGCTGTTCAGGGGTGTATTAACCCGGTAATATCTTAAGTTGTATTCTTCTATTACTCCAAATGTCTTATGGGACCGGAAGGCAACATCTATAAGGGCATCAAAAAACTCATGGTCTGACAGATCATAATAGCCCCCGTTGATAGCCACCAACTCCCTTTGAAGGCCCAATTGGATAATAAAATAAGGCAAGCGGACATCATCGCTTATTTCATTTGGTATTCCAAGGCGGAAGGGCCTGCTTGCTATATTTTGCATCATGTTGATGCTCTCTTCCTCAAGATTTGCCTTGGTAAATTGGAAAATCAGCACGAAAATGATACAAAGCATGATGGTCACTATGCTCATGTTAATAATAACAAATTTAAATCGCAGCCTTTTTATCATCCTTACTTACCTCCAGGTGGTATCCCAGCTTGCGTATTGCCTCTATTTGAATATTGGACCCTATGCTTGCAAGTTTTTTCCGTAAGAAGCTGATGTAGACTTCCACATGATTTTCCACGGCTTCGGAATCATATCCCCATACTTTGGTAAGAATAGCCTCTTTGGAAATTATTCTTCCACCTGCCTGAAAGAGGTACCGCATGATGTCAAATTCCCTGGCTGAAAGCTGAATTTTATTATCCCCGCAAATAAGCATGGCAGCAGAAAGGTCCAGGGATGTATTCCCGAATGTGACCTCATCCACCTGGGCTCCCTGCCTGCGCAAGAGGGCATTTATGCAAGCCAAGAGTTCTCTTATGTCAAAAGGTTTTGTCAGGTAGTAATCCGCACCTGAATTTAAACCAAAAACACGATCTTCCAGTTCCGACTTTGCGGTCAGCATCAAAATAGGCACTCCAATCCGCTTGCCTCTGATCCTTTTAGCCACTTCATACCCGTTCATTTTAGGCAGCATGATATCTAAAATCAACAAATCATATATGCCTAATTCCGCATATTCTTCTCCCGATTCTCCGTCGTAGACAACATCAACCTCAAAGCCTTTTTTCTCCAATAAGGACTTGATAGAGTCAGCCAGTAGTTTTTCATCCTCAACAATCAGTATCTTCAAGGTATTTCACCCCCAAGTTTATATTACTCATAATACCTGATAAAGCTGAATTGAAGCTGAAAATTTTGTAAAACAGAAGATAAATATGCAGCAAGAAAAAGCAGAAGAATATTCATCCTCTGCTTAATTTTAAAATAACCAATACATAATTTAATCAATAAACCCACACGCAATTACATGCAGTGGTTTACATAAATTTATTTATGTAAACTTTATGGTATTATTACTTCTATTTCATCCCCGTTCTTAAGGCCTGCAGCATTTCCTTCTTCTATATCTACATGCATGTCTAAGGCATACGCATCGTTTACCCTTACCAATACATTATCAAATGTAAGTCCTCTCGGACCGCCTACTTTAACCTGTACCAGGTCCTTATCCTTAAGACCGTATTTTTCCGCATCAGATGTATGCATATGCAGATGTCTTGCCGCAACTATAACTCCTTTGTCAAGAACTACTTCACCCTTGGGGCCAACTAATTTCAGCCCCGGGGTTCCTTCTAATTTTCCTGAATCTCTTACGGGAACATTATCAAGTCCCAGGGTAAAAGCATCTGATAATGATATTTCAACCTGCGATTCTTTTCTTGCAGGTCCTAATATTCTAACTCCTTTGATTGTTCTTTTAGGTCCTACCAAATCAACTTTTTCATCACAAGCATATTGCCCGGGCTGGCTTAAATCCTTAATAGGTGTAAGCTCATGGCCTTCTCCGAAAAGTATGTCAATATGGTCTTTGCTTAAATGAACATGTCTGTTTGATAAACCTACTGTAGCTTTAAATCTCATAACATCCTCCGTATATTAATCTTTATGTGAATTATAATATATAATAGTTAAAAATACAACAATAAAATTAATATTCGGGGACATTATTCAAGATTGAGATCAAAGCCTTGTTTTTTCATTATTCTCAACATTTCTGACCTTTTTGGAATGGTGTTTATAAGTTTTGTGACAACCTGGTTGCTGAAGCTGTCCACTCTTTTATTTGCTTCTCTCAAATCATAGTAGGTCTGCATTTCTATATCGTAATCCTTGATTTCTTCAAGGTAACTATCGAATTTTTTGTAAGTGTTTTCAAATAATCTCAAGTCCATGCTCATTCTTGGCTTAAGCTGGGGATCTTGATTCGGATATCCGATGCCAAGCCCCAAAACAGGCATGGTCAGCTCAGGCAGGTCCAGGATTTCAATTATTTTTTCCGCATCATTTAAAATGCTTCCCAGGTATACCACTCCCAGGTCGGCAGCTTCAGCTGCATTAACTATATTTTGAGCCATTAAGCATGCATCCGTAAAGCCCTGGAAAAATCTGTCCATATCCCTGGCACTCTTTTCATGGCAGCCTTTTTCCCCTGCTATCCTGTAATTCCTGTAGAGGTCTGCAATTAAAATCAAAAGTTCGGGAGCCCTTGCCACATATTCCTGCTTGCATATAGCGGCAATTTCTTTTCTTTTTTGAGGGTCGGTAACCCTGATTATGGAGCTTGACTGCATCCCGTTGGATGTGGGTGTCCGTCTTGCAACTTCCATCAACTGATTGAACAAGACTTCCGGTATTCTTTCATCCTTAAATTCACGAATTGTCCTGTGAGCCAATTGCTTTTGAATCATTAAATTGTCACTTTTCATTTTCTATCTCCTCAATAATAATATTTGTTTATTATATGTTTATCATATACCCTAAAATCAGGCGGTCAATCTTTTTTTATAAACAGACCTATTTGTTTAAATATTTGTATGTCACAAAATATATTATATTGATAATAGCCATTATGATAAAGAAATAAGAAATATCAATTACCAACCTGTTTTCAGGCATCCAGACCGAGGACATGTAAAAGAAAACAGAAGCGGCAATATACAAGTAAACTTTCCTTATATCAAGAACATTCTCCTTCAGTTCTTTTTTACTAATGGTTTTTTTATCATTCAACATCTTGTGGAAAAAGGCTTCCTCAGGCAGAATTTTGTTTTTTTCGGCTAAAGAATACAATCCTTCTATATCTATTATGGTTATTTCAAACTTATCTTTGAACTTGTCGATAAGCTTGGCGGCATCTTCGCTTAAGCCAGAAGTAGCAACCAAAAAACCTTTCCTGATACCGCTGTTTCCCATAAAAGTCAAAAGACTTCTGACATCAATTTTTTCAACTTCCGTCCCGTCAAAAAGCTTAAATATCTTTATGCAGCAAATGTAGCCTTCCTTTTCTGCCAAATACAGGCTTATTCCGCTTTTAACCACATTCTTGTAGCCTTCATTGCAAAAAAACAGTTTTATGAGCAATTCAAAATCACTTGTCTGCATTTCCTCAATTTTGGATGAGAAGTACTCTTGCTTGATCTTTTTTAAAAGGATGTCCCTCCCCTTTTCGTTCTTCTTTTCCACATTCACTTTATTTACCAGGGTTATTATGGCAAATACCAAAGATGCTGTCAAAACAGACAGCATCAGGTCCAGGTAGATCAAGTAGGTCAAAATAAAAATAACAAAGCTAATGAGTACCTTAAACAGCATCAAATCTATTCTGTAGCTTAGATAATTCTTATTTGCCAGTGCTTCTTTCACATATATTCTTTTTATTTTATTATCCTTAATCATAAAATCACCTCAATGGAATTATTTCCAAATTGAGGCGTTTTATACTAAATTGTGGACATTCCTTCTGACTTGCTTCACAGGCTTACCCCAAAGAAGGTGAGTCCCCCTTCCAATTTGGGGACATTCATCCTGGGTCACCCCAAAGACTATCTTCAAAGGATGTGTGTCCCCATACCTCTTTACACCCTATTTACCGCTTCTTCCAGCTTATCTAAATGCTTAATCGGGAAATAGGCCAAAAGCTCCTTAAACTGTTCTACCGTCAGTCCCCGGCTTGTGGTATATATCCTTATTTTTTCATCCAAATCTGCATTTATAAACTTCTCTTTGATTTCTTCAAAACTTTTATCCATGGTCTTCCCTTTCTTTAATTGATATCTTTTGCTTATTATTGCACAATAACATGAATCTATTATGGAAATAAAATATAATTGATTATTTCTCTTGAATATAGTAAAATCCTTTCTATCAATACCTTTTTTGCTAATTTAATCCGAAGGGAGTGTTGTCTTATGATTTATTATAATAGAAAATTATATACACCAACGGAGGTAAACCTCCGGTAATTATTATTAGGAGGACAAATTGGAAAAAATCAATATGGAAGATTATGGGCTCAGTGACAGATTCCTTGCTGAGTCAAAAATGTACAATTTAAGTATCGGCAGAATCATTTCACAAGAAAAAGGCTCATATGGGCTGATAACGGAAAATGGTGAATTTAAGGCACAAGTTACTGGAAAATTAAGATACAAATCGGTGAATATATCAGATTATCCTGCGGTTGGTGATTTTGTCATGGTGGATGAAAATAAGGGCAATCCTGTAATACACCATGTATTAAGCCGGAAAAGCGCCTTTATCAGAAAGGCTGCAGGTACTTCAAACAAGGACCAGGTTGTTGCTGCAAACGTGGATACGGTGTTTATATGCATGTCCCTTAACAAGGACTTTAATTTAAGGCGACTTGAGCGATATATAGCAATCGGCTGGGACAGCGGAGCCCTTCCCGTTGTGGTTTTGACAAAATCAGATCTTTGCAGCAATATAGATGAAATTTTGAATGAGCTAAGAGATGTTGCTTTAGAACTTGATATCTTGATCACATCAAGCAAGGCTGAAGATTACGCCAGCTTAAAAAAATATATTAAGCCCGGAAGGACGGTAGCTTTCATCGGATCCTCAGGCGTGGGCAAAACCACCCTTATCAACAAGCTAATGGACCGGGATATTTTGGCCACGGGTGAAATAAGAAAAGATGACAGGGGCAGGCACACAACAAGCAAAAGAGAATTAATCCTCCTGCCGGAAGGAGGCATGGTTATCGATACTCCGGGCATGAGGGAGATAGGTATAGAAAGCGCCGATTTTTCAAAGTCTTTCGCAGATATCGAGGACCTGGCCCTCTTATGCAGATTCAGTGACTGCACCCACACCAAGGAACCCGGATGCGCAGTGAAAAAAGCTCTTGAAGACGGCATCTTGTCAGGAGACAGGCTTGAAAGCTATTTTAAACTCAAAAATGAAGCAGAATATGAAGGCTTGAATTCCAGGCAGATAGAAAAGCAAAAAATCTCCAGAATTTTCAAAGATGCGGGCGGTATGAAGAAAGCCCGAAAATACGTTAAAAATAAAAACAAGTATAATGAATAAAACCACGGATACGACCACGTAAACGTGGTTTTATTCATTCATTAAAGCCTTGTATTTTTTTACCGCCTTTATGGACCCCTTAAGTACCCTGTAAATATTTTTTAGCCCGTACTTTTTTATCATTTCCGTATTCTTGTTGATAAAAATATTTACATACAAATTTGTTTTCAATAATTCCCCATAGTATTCCCTGAGGCTTATTTTTGAAGGTTTTATCATTACCTGGCCAAAGCTCCATTTTTCGTAATCCTCCATAGAGTACAAAAGCCTGTCTTCAAGTGTCCTGTACATGGGCAGGTTGGGAAAGGGGGTTAAGGGACTTATGGTGGTAATTTGAGGTTTAAGCTTTTTAATATACCTTCTTAGTGATTTAAAGTCTTTTTTATCCCAGTCGGGATGAGCCATAAAGGAAGCCCAGACATCAATCCCATATTTTCTTAAAATTTCGGCAGTCTTTATATTATCGTCTGCGGATGAGCTCTTATGATACTTTGAAAGTTCATCATCATTGAATGTTTCATAGCCAACAAGGAGGGCCTTAAGGCCGATTTCATGCAAGACCTTTAAATATTTTTCGTACTCAATAATGCCTTTGACCGACCCGTACATGATATAATTCTTTTTCAAGTTGAGGTCTTTTACAAGATTTATAAAAGTGTTAAGCTTTTCATCGCTGCACAAAAAGTCATTATCAATGAACATTATTGTGGGCTCTTTGATGTTTCTTAAGTCATTTTTGGTAAGGTCAAGATTTATAAGTTTTTCTTCTGCCCCTTCAATTCTCCACCTTAAGCAAAAATCGCATACCTTTTGGCACCCTGTCCCAAATTCCATGATTGCGGCCGGTTTATAGCCAAAATATGAATACTCCTCCCGGTATTTTTCCGTAGACCCCCTGTCAGGAAGCATGTATTCGTTTCTTCCCCTTAAACCTGTGGACTTATAGGCCAGAGCCCTTGACCTTATCCCATCAATGGGATGTATATCACCTTTATTTATGGAAGCAAAAAAATCTTTTAAGTTGTCTTTTGTGGTATATTCAAAAATATGGTCCACTCCTTCATCATAAAAAGCTTTCGGGTTCAAATAAGCCTGGGTTCCTCCCACAAGGGTTATTATTCTCGAGTCTGTCTCTTTGGCTTCCCTGCACAGGTCAAGGACCTTAACCACATCGATGCAAAGGGATGTCATCCCGACAAGATGGGGCAAAAATTCCTTTATTTTGGCCCTTAAACTTTTTGTTTCAACCATCATATCGAAGATTTGAACTTCATGGTCTTCTTTTAAGGCCCCATAAATTATTTCAAGACCCAAGGGCTCCGAAAACATGAAGTCGCTAAGGGTGATTGCCTGTTTGATCCTGGGCGGCCTAACCAATAATATTCTCATTTTGACTCCTTAACTAATACGAAATATCGCGAAAAATAAATGTTCGCTTTATATTTTTAATATTTTTCTTATGTACTAGCATTGCGGTTATTATTATAGGTAAACTGCAATAAACCGTGAGCGGTTATTTTTATTATTAATTCCCTTTGTCATCCTGAGGGCTTCAGCCCGAAGGATC
>DCDC01000040.1 GCA_002316225.1 Firmicutes bacterium UBA1065
AGAGGGAGGTTAACAACAGGAAACTTTAGTGTTGAATTTGCACGGGGTAAACAAATTTCAGCCGATTTAATTTCCCCGGACGGAAAGGTTATTACAAAACAAGGGCTGAATACGAATTCTTTTTTCAAGGATGATAAAAACCTGTCAGGAAGTATAAGCGGAGAATTGCTAAATCTATTAAAAACCGATGGGGTCATGCTTAGGGTCAAATGCCCCATTAAGACGACGAATGACAGTAAAATTAAAGCCATAAAGACTTTTGCCGCTGATTTTAATAAACCTGACCATACTCTTGAAGTGATTCCGGATTCTATCAAGGTTGTTATCGGGAAAGAATTCCTTACCGTTGATGATATTAATAAAGAAGACTTTAAAATCACCTTAAATATTTACAAGCAAATCGAGAAAATCAAGGGTAATTATTATGCGATGATTTTTTTGGAAGTTGTGGATTATAACAAAAATCCCGACCTGGTCCCGATTGATTACAAAATGCTTACCAAAAATTTGTCCAAAGTTCCGGATATAGCTTGTGACACTCCCTTTATAAAAGCAAGGATTAATGCCATGTACTGGGTTAATATACCCATAGAGCTTGATCAATTCAATGCCGGGAAAACAATCTGACGAAAGGAGAAGACCATGAAGCATTATTTTATGATTTTTATTATCTCTTTATTGATATTCCTATCCGGATTAACCATGGCTTATGCATATTGGACGGATATTATAAATACAGAAATTAGTATTGCAATTCCTTACGATGTATATCTAAAAGTAGAAAATATCACCATACCGGAGGCAGGTCCACAGGATATAGAGGAAGATACCTTAGAGCTTGATTCTGGAAACAATCTTGAACTTAAAGAAATAACCGGAGGCGAGAATGTCACGGATGATCAGCAGGAAAATATCCATGATTCAGATGAGACTGATATAGATTCCGGCGGTACCAACAGTTCTGATACTGATTAAATATTGATATCATAACAGATTTAATAAAAACACATAACGAAAGCAAATCATGATGGAGATGACTAAAACAAATTCAAGTAAAATAATAACACGCATTAAAAGAAAATATACAAAAGAGCAAAAAGGAGACAAGTATCTCTATACGGGATTACTTCTTAATTTGCTGCTTCTTGGAGAAAGGTTGCTGATTAAGCTCATACCCTCATCTTTTAGTGTTTCAGTTTACATATCATCTCTTTATTACAGCATGATAATTTTTTTACTTATGTTTTTTTTACCATCTATACACCCATTAGGAAAAAACAAAATAAGAAGCCATATTACGGGTTTGTGCATAGCAGGCAGTTTTATTTATCTTGCAATCAATTACGGTGCAGGATTGATTTTGAAGAATATTGCCTCAAGTCCTTATGACTTGTCAATAAGGGGCATAATTACGAATTTACTGACCCGGTTGCCGGAAACAATTGCACTTATATTGGTAACTTCATATTCAATAAATACTGTATACAAAAAAACAAGATATCCGATATTCTGGATGGTGGTTTTTGTTTTATATTTATCTGTTCTGCAAGTTAACTATACAAAATTGTCAATCATTAAGAGTTTTAAAGACCTTTTTATTTTTCTTGCCCAGGATATTCTCCCAAAGATATCTCTAAGTGTTCTTATGACAGTAATTTGCCTTGTAGGGGGAAGCATCCCATGCATATGTTATATAGGCATAATCAGAATATTTCAATTCATATTTCCCTTTCTTCCATCCCTTCCCTGGGTTGCGGAAAGCGTGATAGGGATTGCATATCCGGTTATTCTGTCCCTGTTAATATGGGAAGAATATAAAATATTATCCCACCTGATACCGACTGCCCAGAAAGAAAACATCTTTTCTTTCAGCGCCTGGCTAATTTTCTTGGTGGCATTTTCCTGGTTTGTGGTTGGAGTTTTTCCAATATACCCATCCGTAATTCTGACAGGGAGTATGGAACCCGTAATTTATCCGGGCGATGTTATATTGATAAAAAAATTAACAAAGGAAGAAGAAGTCTACAAACTTAAAGAAGGCGATATTATAACTTTTAAAATAGAGGATATTACAATAACCCACCGGATAAAGGAAATAAAATCCGATGAAGCGGGAAACTTATCCTTTGTCACAAAAGGGGACAATAACGATACTGAGGATTCATGGATTGTTCTCCCCAATGACTTGAGAGGAACCGTTAGAAATGTCGTGCCTAAGGTTGGTTTGCCGGTTCTTTTGATTCATAGTGTCAACAATATACCTGAAGGAGTGATTGGCTATTAAAATAAAAAAATTTACAATTACAAGGTCCAAAAAATGGTCGTCATTGTCAGCGGCAATAATAATTATTGGAGTATCGATTTTTTCGACAATCAAAATACTTACCCCCGTAAAGGAGGAAGAGGAGATAGCTTTATACACTTATACCATGAAAGCAGGCTGCAATTATGAAGTCTCTCTAATAGAAAATGAGATTTACGACAGAACCGTAATGGGAGAAAATTTAGTCTATCCTAAAAGTATTTTTGATAAACTGAAAGTAAATTTTTATGCTGAATTTATCGGCTACCCGGCTGTCAATTCAGATATAAGGGCTGAATATATTATTGAAGCTAAAGTCAGGGGTTTTCATACTATAAATGGAGAAAAAAGAATTGTGTATGAAGAAACTTTCCCTATAACTTCAAAATTGGGCATGAAATTTACAGATCAAGCCTTTATTTCAGAAGAAGTATCTTTGGACTTTAATCAATATGAAAGTTTTATTAATGAAGTGAAGTCAATTCTGCAAGCAGACCCTGAAAGCGAGACTGAATTAGTATTCAGAGGAAGGTTTGAATCAAAAACGAAATACGGTAATAAAGAAGAGGAATTTGCCTATTCTATGGCACTCCCCATATTTCAAAGCCTTTTCAGCATTGATAAGCCTGCCGATATTGAAAAAACCGGTTCCATTACAGAGACAAGCTTAATTGAAAAATCAATTGACAGATTTATTATAATTGTACCTGGAACAATTATATTGGTCATGCTTTTACTCATTATTTACATACTGATGTTTTCCACCATGCCGAGTGAGAAAGAAATTTTACTATTGCGTTTTAAAGCGATTATGAGAAAGCACGGAAGCAGGATAGTAAGAGTTAACCGGTCCACAAACATCTCAATGGACAGGGTTCTTGAAATAAAAGATATTGAAGGTATGGTAAAAATATCGGACCAATACAACATCCCTATTTTTTATAAAGCCGATGAAGGAGGCTTGCCCGAGGATAACAAATTCTTCATACCTGGAAAAGACTTTTGCTGTATTTATTATCTGGCTCACTCAAATAAATACAGCACCTTCTACTACTTAAGTGGTAATTAGGATACTACCTGAATTCAAAAATATTATCCTTTGGTGGGATTTCAGGCAAAGTTTTTTGTTTTATGCTTACCTTACATTAATATGTAAAATAAAAGGAGGCAAATAATGAACAAAAAATTAGTTTTATGCGTAGTTTTGGCGCTCAGCCTGATTTTGGTAGGTACCGGTTATGCCTATTGGACAGATACGCTGAATGTTACCACCAAGGCAACAACGGGAGATTTTGATGTTACTTTTGTTGACTTGGGGGCATATGCACAGTACGAAAATGAATATGGCACTGATTCTGCTGAAAATAGCTGGAGCATTATTGATGGTATTGGATCTGGATTTGTTCCGGCTAATTTCTTCGAACGAGGTACCAATACTTACAATGATGTTTTTGGTAAACCTGATAAAAGAGGTGAGTATTATGATCGTGCTGAGGGATTTAACAGCATAGAAATGGATGCTGAATTAAAAGACCCTGGCAGAAAATTAAAGGATGACTATCCAAGCCTTCCTTACGGTAATGGTCATATTTACGGTGATACAATCAGGATAGAATTGAAAAATATGTATCCCGGATATGCTCAAGCCTTCCGCTCAGACATAATCAACATAGGCTCAATAGCTGCAAAGTTGAGTTCTCTGAAGTTTAACTTAGAAAAAAGCAATGATAAAATAGCTAAATTGATAGGTGTTGCACTGCTGGTTCAAGACGAGAATCCTAACACATATGGAAATATTGTTAAATTAGCAGCAAATTTTGATGAAAATGATATATTTACTTTAGGTAATGTAAAATTCGTAAGACTTTCAGCATTACTTAAGGGGACTGTTGAAATTAAAGAACCACATTATATTTTAGCTCCATATGAAGGCAGTGAACATAGGGGAGACCTGTTCATAGGTATTGCAGTAGACCCTGATGCAGACGGAGTTTATACTACAGGAACAGCTGCAGTAAGAAATACTAGAAACAATGATTCCTGGACTGAAAATAAGAGTGTAACTTTAGACATAGAATTTGGTTGGGATCAATTTAATCAGGGTGTTGATGTTCCTGAAAATGTAACAAATATTCTTCAAATACAGAATGGAAAAGATGATTAATTAAATCACAATAGATAAGTAAAATATATAATTTATAAAGAACCTGTTGCCGATTGGTAAGGCAACAGGTTCTTTGATTTGAATTTCTTTTGCCTGTGGGAGAAAAAATTCCTTGACATTGCCTCTTATTTAATATAAAATACCTTAGGTATGTTAGAAGCGAAAAACCAACCAAAGCCCCGGAGTTAGGTTTTTTGAATAGATAATTAAATAACGGAGAAGTACAGGAGGAGAATAGATGAAAAGCTTCTTAGCTAAACCTAATGAAGTTGAAAGGGTTTGGTATGTCATAGATGCGGAAGGCAAAACCTTGGGAAGGCTTGCGACAGAAGTTGCCAAACTTTTAAGAGGTAAACATAAACCAATATATACACCCCATGTTGATACGGGAGACTATGTAATAGTAGTAAATGCCGATAAAGTAATATTAACAGGCAGAAAATTGGATCAGAAATTATACAGGCGCCACTCTCAATATCCCGGCGGTTTAAAGGAAGTTACTTACAGGGACTTATTCAAGAAAAAACCCACATGGCCTGTTTATCTGGCAGTGAAGGGAATGCTTCCAAAGAACAGCCTTGGAAGAAAAATGCTTAAGAAATTAAAAGTATATGCAGGCCCCGAGCACAAGAACCAGGCTCAAAAACCGCAGGTATACGAGTTTTAAGGGGAGAGGAGGACGATGATGGAAGTACAATACAGAGGAACAGGCAGAAGAAAAAAAGCCGTAGCCAGAGTAAGATTAGTTCCCGGAACAGGGAAAATCATTATAAATAACAGGGATTTGGACGACTACATCAAATATGAAACTTTAAGGACTCTTGTGAGAGAACCTTTGATGATTACCGACACCATGGGTCAGTATGATGTATTGGTAAATGTTAAGGGCGGCGGATATACAGGTCAGGCCGGAGCAATCAGACATGGCATATCAAGAGCACTCTTGCAGGTAGACAACGAATTGAGACCTTTGCTTAAGAAAGCCGGATTCTTAACCAGAGATTCAAGAATGAAGGAAAGAAAGAAATACGGTTTGAAAAAAGCAAGAAAAGCATCACAGTTCAGCAAGAGATAATTTCATAACAGGTATGAAGAGCTACAGAAATGTAGCTCTTTTTAGGTTGATGACAAGCCCTCTTATGTCATCCTGAGCGAAGCGAAGGATCTCAAGAGATCCTTCGGGCTAAAGCCCTCAGGATGACGCTACGGGGTGTTCATAGCAATGACAATGTATTTTATGCTTTGTCAACAGTCTGAGAGCTACAGAAATGTAGCTCTATTATTTTGCATACAACAAGGTTTCCGGGTACTTGAAATCAGTCTTCGAATAAGCTTCCGGGTGGGTCTTATTATGCTCTTTGTCAAATGTTGTGGACAAATATTTGTCATAAAATATATCTGGAAAAAAATATATATTGAAAAAAATATTTCTATTTATTATTATATTAAGTAAGAAAGATTAATAAAATTTTAACAATAGTAAAAGGAGGTTAAGTATGAAAAAATTTAAAAGAATCGTAGCTTTAATTCTAATTCTGTGCCTTGTGCTAACGTTTACAGGATGCCAGAAAACAGAAACTGAAACTGCAAAACCCGAAGAAGATAAGGAAGAAGTAAAAGAAGAAGCAGCGATATCCTTTACTCCCGGAACCTATACGGGTAAAGGTGTCGGATACGGTGGGGAGGTTGTGATTGAAGTAACATTTTCAGAAGATGCCATCACAGACATTAAACTGGTAAGCTCAAAGGAAACTGACCATGTTGGAACACCGGCCTTTGACATATTGTTTGAAGATATAAAGACTCATACGTCAACCGGTGTCGATGTGGTATCAGGTGCTACTTTGACAAGCAATGCTGTTTTACGTGCAGTAGAAGATGCTGCCGCTCAAGCAGGTTGTGACAAAAACCTTCTTCGTGCTGGTAAAATTCCATATGAATTGAAACCCGGAGAAAAAATTGTTGATACTTTTGATGTTGTTGTTGTCGGTGCAGGCGGTGCAGGAGTTACTGCAGCAGCAGCGGCTGCCCAAAACGGTGCTACAGTTTGTATAATTGAAAAGGAAGCTGAAGCCGGAGGAAATACCCTTGTATCAGGTTGTTCATTCCAGGCTGTTTTAGACTGTTTAGTTTGGGATCCAAAAGACCCGGATGCAACTACAGGTGTATATGAATATACAGGAGAAACTTACAATAAGGCTAAATCAGACAAAGGCCGTCTGGATACCTTGCGTACGATTCTGAACTGGAGTGAAGAGCCCTTCAATGAAAAAGTGGAAGATCCTGCTGCCATTAAGTCCGTAGATGACTATGATTTGCCAAACCGTGGAGTTCATCCCGAATATCTGGAAACTTTGAGAACTTTGAAACAACAAATAAGAGCTTACTTAGACTGGGCTGAACCCAAGCTGAAAGCCGGAGCAAAAGAAACCGATTTAACCTTGTTCAGTACCGTAGAATTACATATTTTCCAGACCTACTACGGAGGACTAAGATTAAATAACGATAAAACAAAATGGATATACAGTGATTATGATTTAGTACATCAATTATGTACAGAAATACTTCCGACAAAAGAATGGTTGATGGATCAAGGTTCCTTATTCCAGAATGAATCTTCCACAGGAACTTTAATAGGCTGCTTATGGCAGAGAATTAATCGCTTTATAGGCGGTAAGGTAAACGGAGAACAAATTGACGGCAAATGGGGAGCATACTTTGCAGTTCCATTAAACACTGTACTGAGTGCAAATAATAAGAATACAATTATGTACAGGACAAAGGCAACCGAGCTGATTACTGATGGAAATGGCAGAGTAACCGGTGTTAAGGCTGTAAAATATGACGGAACTGAAGTTGAAATAACCGCTACTAAGGGTGTAATCCTGGCGACAGGCGGTTATGCATACAACAGAGAGATGGTTATCGAAACCAACGACTACTGGGATAAAGATGATTTGAGCCCGGACATTTTATCTACAAACCGTCCTTTAGCCATGGGCGAAGGAATTATAATGGCACAAAAGGTTGGAGCTGCAACAAAAGGCATGGAGTTCACGCAGTTAATGCCTTTAGGCTGGGTTGATACAGGCCACTTGGCCGGCGGTACAGGTGAGAACGTAATCTATATCAGTCCTGCCGGAACTCCTAATGCAGGAAAGAGATATGTTGATGAAAGTGCCGAGCGTGATGTTTTGTGCCAGGGTGCCTTTGACTTTGGCGGTGAAAAAGGTTTGTTCGTAGAAATATCCAATGCAGGAAACAGGACCAAGGAAAACAATGTGGAAGGCAGGCTGTACATTTGTACCCTTGAAGAAGCAGCCGAATTGTTAAAAATAGATGCAGAAACAATTAAGAACACTATAGTTGAATATGATAATGCAGTTCGCAACGATACTTTACAAGAACTGGCCGTTCCAAAATCTGCTGCAACAGCATTAATCGGAAACTACAACGAAGACGGCTCATTTAAAGAAGACGGCCTGCTGGCAGTTCGTTACCTGCGCCCGTCAACCCACCATACAATGGGCGGTTTAGTAGTTGATACTTCACGCCGTGTATTGGATAAAGACGGTAAACCTATTGAAGGCTTGTATGCTGCAGGAGAAGTTACAGCAGGATTCTTTGCAGGTAACCGACTGGGCGGCAATGCAGTTGCAGAAATAATTGTATCCGGTAGGATCGCCGGTGAAAGTGTAACCAAGAACAACTAATTCAAACATAGCCAGGGGTCTGACACACGGACCTCTGGTTTTTTATAATTCGGGTTTATTTTGAATGTTGAGGCAAAGAACACTTCAACATTTTTTATTATAGCTTCCTTAGCATAAAAAATGGTCCTTGAAAACAAAATAATTATATAATATAATTAAACAGTTAAAACTAAATATTAATATAAAGTGTTTTCTTGGTACCCACTCAAAAAAACAAGGTTTTTTGGTGACTCCGAGAATTATATTCGAAAGGAGTTTTTTTAATGAAGAAAAATAACATGTATATAACACGTACGGCTCTAATCGCGGCAGTATATGCCGCTTTGACCTATGCCTTTGCATGGATGAGCTATGAACAGGTACAATTCAGAATATCAGAAATATTGGTCCTGTTTGCATTTATAGAGCCAAAGTACGGTCCCGGCCTGGTTATAGGGTGTATATTGGCTAACCTTGCAAGCCCCCTGGGGATAATTGATGTTGCGGCAGGTTCCTTTGCAACATTTTTAGCCATTATGTTCATAACAAAGGTGCGAAAGCTTTTGGGCAAAAATAAAAAAGCCCTAATAATTGCAAGCCTGGGCCCGGTTTTTTCAAATGCTATATTGGTAGGAGGAGAATTAACCTATCTGTTTAACACTCCCTTTTTATTGAATGCATTTTATGTAGGGATAGGGGAGATAACCGTAGTTACACTTATAGGCACGATTGTTGTTAATAGAATAATAAAAAATGACAGCCTTATTGAGAGGCTATCATTTAAATGACACAAGTATAACATGTCACTCTGAGGAATATAGCCCGAAAAATCTCATAGGATCCTTCGCTTCGCTCAGGATGACAGTTGGCATGTCATTCTGAGGGCTTTAGCCCGAAGAATCTCATGAGCTCACATAGT
>DCDC01000185.1 GCA_002316225.1 Firmicutes bacterium UBA1065
AAATAAAAAAGAACCAATATAAGTCTTGACAAATATTTCTGCATTTGATACAGTTATCGTACTAAAAGGGAGTAGTTTTAAAATTTCCGGTCAACAGCACGGAATTATGTATTCTGGCCGGGAATCCTCATGTAAAAGAGGTAACGAGACTTTTGGTATGTCTGTTTATCGGATATGCCGAAAGTCTTTTTTTTACCTTAAAATCCCACAAAATTAATAAAGGAGTGCAAAATGTATTACAAAAAAAGCATACAGGAAACATGTGAGGAATTAAATACGAATCAAAAGACCGGCTTAAGCATGGAAGAAGCGAAAAAGAGGCTCATGGAAAAAGGTCCCAATGAGCTGGTTGAGAAAAAAATGAAAACAAAGCTTGAAATGTTTTTGGCCCAACTGAAGGATACCCTTATTTATATCCTCTTTGGGGCTGCAGCCATATCCATAGCCTTGAATGAGATTACGGATGCCATAATAATCCTCTTAGTTGTACTCTTGAATGCTTTTATAGGCATGGTCCAGGAATCAAAGGCTGAAGCTGCCCTCGAAGCTTTAAAAAATCTTTCAAGCCCCACCGCTATGGTTAGGCGTAACGGCAAAGTAATGGAAATTCCGGCAAGGGAATTGGTTGTGGGTGATGTGGTAATACTTGAAGCAGGCCGAATCATACCTGCCGATTTAAGACTGACACGGTCTGTTAATTTAAAAATAGAAGAATCTGCCTTAACCGGGGAATCCGTTCCCGTTGACAAGAATGCAGACTTGGTATGTGACAAGGAAGTGGGCCTTGGAGACCGTTTGAATATGGCCTTTTCTTCCACAAGCGTAGCCTACGGCCGAGGTGAAGGCCTTGTGGTTCATACGGGAATGGATACCGAAATCGGAAAAATAGCCGCCATGATAAATGAAAGCACCGAAGACCTGACTCCCCTTCAGAAAAGACTCAACGACTTAGGAAAAGTATTAGGAGGAGTTGCCGTAGCTATAGTGGCGGCAATGTTTGGAATTGCCCTTCTTCAGGGAAGAAACATTATCGAAATGCTTATTACGGCAATCGCCTTAGCAGTAGCTGCAGTCCCTGAAGGCCTCACGGCAGTCGTAACCATAGTACTGGCACTTGGAGTCACCAGGATGGTTAGGGTAAATACCATCGTGCGAAAGCTTCCCGCCGTGGAAACCTTAGGATCCGTAAGCATAGTATGTTCAGACAAAACCGGCACCCTGACCCAGAATAAGATGACCGTAACCAAAGTTTATCTGGACGGCCAAATAAAAAGTCCTGATGACTTATCATACGAAAACGACAAGTTATTCCTGGACGGCTTCATCCTTTGCAATGATGCTTCCACGGCAGATAACATCAGGATGGGAGACCCTACGGAGTTAGCCCTCCTGGATATGGGAAACAAGTTGAATGTTTTAAAAGAAAAGCTGGAAGAAGCAAATCCTCGAATCAACGAGCTGGCCTTTGACTCGGCAAGAAAACTGATGACAACCGTACACAGGGACCAGGCCGGCAAGGTGATGAGTTATACCAAGGGGGCCATGGATATACTTTTAAACAGGTGCAAGAAGATATATATAAATGGCCAAACTCAGGATTTAACCGAAACCCATATAGATGAAATAAACAAGGCTGCTACGGAAATGGCTAAAGGAGCCCTTCGGGTATTGGCCCTTGGAATCAAGGAAGATGATGATTCGGCAAGTGAAGAAGATCTTACCTTTGTAGGCCTTGCAGGAATGATTGATCCGCCCCGGCCCGAAGCCAAGAATTCTGTAAAAACATTAAAAAAAGCCGGTATCAGAACCATTATGATCACCGGGGACCACAAGGATACCGCCCTTGCTATCGCCAGGGACCTAGGCATAGCTGATGATGAAAGCCAGTGTATAACCGGCAGCGAATTAAACAAGCTTAGCCAGGAAGAGTTGAATGAGAGGATAAGGGATTTAAGGGTATTTGCAAGAGTTTCCCCGGAGCATAAGGTAATGATAGTAAAAGCTTTTAAATCCAAGGGAAGCATAGTATCCATGACCGGAGACGGGGTTAACGATGCCCCTTCCTTAAAGTCAGCGGATATAGGAGTAGCCATGGGCATCACGGGAACAGATGTTGCCAAGGGAGCTTCAGACATGGTTCTTATGGATGATAATTTTGCAACCATTGAAAAAGCTGTTGCGGAAGGAAGGGGTATTTACACCAACATTAAAAAGACAGTATTATTTTTGTTATCCTCAAACTTTGGAGAAGTTATATCCATGTTTACAGCCATAGCCGCCGGACTAACTGCCCCCCTTCAATCCATACACATACTTTGGGTTAATTTGATTACAGACTCCCTTCCGGCCCTGGCTTTGGGAGTTGACCCCAAGAGCAGGGAAATCATGAATGAAAAACCAAGGGACCCCAATGAAAGCTTGTTTGCCCACGGTGGTTTAATCTTTACCCTTTACAACGGAATTATGATTGCAGCCTTGACCCTTGCGGCCTATTTATGGTCTCCTGTCATCCACTTAAGTTCAGCAGGTATTCCGGTAACCCTATGGAATATCAGGGACTTGTTCAACGGAGTCCTTGATGTGCCGGGTATAGATTTGCCTGATATCATAAGGCATGCACAAACTTACGCTTTTACGACCCTTGGAATTTCACAGCTTTTCCATGCCATAGGTATGAGAAACTATGACAAATCCTTGTTCAAAATGAGCCATGTGGATAATCCTGCCATGATTGGGGCATTTTCTTTGGGTTTGCTCCTCCAGGTACTGGTAACCGAAATTCCTTTCCTTACGGAAATGTTTGAAACAAGCCGGCTTACTCTCAGAGAATGGGCAAACCTGATACTTTTATCAATGGTTCCTTTACTGTCGCATGAAGTAATTGTACTGGGGAAGAAAATATTCAGGAAACAATAGGCCATGGCTCATGAGATCCTTCGCTATCGCTCATGATGACAAAATGATAATCCTAATACTTAGGATGACAAAATAATAATCCTAATACTTAGTGACAAAATGACAATCCTGATAATCAGGATGATAAATGGGCGTTTAAGCTAATATAAGCTCAAACGCCCATTCATTAATCATTTATTTCACAGTTTCGTTTCTTATTCTCCTTTTACGGCTTCAGCAGCTTTGGCTCCTGCTGTTCTACCGAATACGGTTATATCAGCAACCGCATTTCCTCCGATCCTGTTACCGCCGTGAACTCCGCCTGTAACTTCTCCCGCTGCATAGAGACCTTTAACAACTTGGCCTGAATTATTGATTACTTCGCAGTTGGTGTTAATCTTAACACCGCCCATGGTATGGTGAATTGCAGGTGCTATTTCTACATAATAGAAGGGGCCTGTTACCAATTCAACTTCCAGAGAAGTCCTGCCAAAGTCCGGATCGGATTTTTCTCTTACATACTTGTTGTAATCTTCAATTGTTTGTTTGAGAGCTTCCGCATCCACATCCATCAATTTTGCCAGGTCATCCAAGGTGGCAGCTTCCTTCAGGAAGCCTTGATCCCTATAGCTCTTATAAGTAGAAGCTTTTTCGAAAACGGTCTTGTCAAGAACCAAAAATGCGGTTTTTCCTTCCTGGGCCAGTACGGCTTCGGAAACAACGTCTCTTGTTTCGAGTTCATTTACAAACCTTTTTGCATCACGGTTTACTAAGATTGCTCCGTCACCTCTTATGCCTTCCGTTATCATTTCATTGTAGAAGGGTACTACGGTCGGGTGTGTTTGGATTTCTGCTATATCAGTCAGGGCAACATCCAGTTTTTCAACCATCAAAAGGGCATCTCCGGTAGCACCGGGTTGATTGGTCGTTCCAAAACCTTTCAGTGAAGGTTTATATTTTTCAACCAATTCCGGATTTGCACCGAAACCGCCGGATGCTAAAATAACTGCCTTTGCATTGATATTGTATGTATTCCCGTCCTTATTTTCTACCTTGATGCCGGTTACCTTGTCGCCATCCGTCAAAATCTCTACAGCCTTGGTATTTAATCTCACATCTATGCCCAGTTCTTTAACCTGTTTTGTAAATACATCCATCAAGTGAGTACCTACCGGCATTCCGCCCGGCCCCTTATGGATACGGTCTACGCTTTGACCGCCTGATCTGCCTATTTCGTGCAAATCAGCCCCTAAGGATTCCAGCCAGTATATAGTTTCTGCCGACTTTTCAGTTAGGTATTTTAACAATTCAGGGTCATTCTTATTGTAACCGCCCTTCATGGTATCCTGATAGAATAATTCAGGGCTGTCCTCTATACCCTTGGCTTCCTGATACTTGGTGCCGGCTGCATTCATTCCCCCTGTGGCATAGTTGGTATTACCGCCCATGAAAGCCATCTTTTCAACTACTATTACTTCTGCACCCTTATTTGTTGCTTCTATGGCAGCCGTTAAACCTGCACCGCCGGAACCAACAATTACTATGTCGGTTGTAACATCTTCAACCTTTTCTTCTTGTGCAGTCACTTCCTTAGGACTTAACTCAACATTTGCTTTCTTAACGGCGTCATTGACACTGGTTTTAACAGCCATGCTTGTCAAAGTAGCTCCTGATACTGCATCCACATCCGTTGAGTTTGATGCAATCATTTCGCCGAATAACTGTTCTATTACGGTTGAGGTAAAGCCTGACTCACTGCTTTCCAAAACCTTTATATCTTTTATTTCCGAATTTTCCAAAGTAACTGCTACCTTGAAGGTACCATATTTGCCCTTTCCTTCACCTTCAAAAACACCGCTTACAAGATCAGCAGGTTCTTCTTCTACAGGCTCTTCCTCTTGTCCTTCATCTTGCGGTTGAGGCTTTTGACATGCAACCAAAGGAAGAAGCAAGAGAATAGACAATAATAAAGCTAGTAATCTTTTAATACTATTCATAGGTCCTCTCCTTTATGATAAATTTTTAACACATAGAGTTTATTATATCCTTTTTTATTTGTCAAGGGACATATTATAAAACATCGAATGACCCTAATATGAGATAAAAAAAAGGGAGCAATAATCTGCTCCTTTACTCTTCTTCTTTTTTATCTTCAACAGTTTCTTCGACTTCTTCTTTAGGGGCCTTTTCTTTAGCCTTCTTGGTAACACTGCCTATAGCCCATTTTGAAAACTCAAGTCTTTGCTTGCCGTAAGGCATTTCCAAAGTTACGATTTCATCGTTTACTTTAACAACTTTTCCGTGAATTCCGCCGATGGTTATTACTTCATCTCCAGCTGTCAAGCTGTCTCTCATCGCCTTGATTTCTTTCTCTTTCTTTTTCTGTGGTCTTATCATGGTGAAATACATTATCCCGAAGAAGGCCACCAACATTATAATTCCGCTGTACTCCTGCATGTTTCCTCCTAATCATTATTAATATCCGTAATTCTCATAAAATTCTTTTTTAAATTTCATGAATTTGTCTTCCATTATACTTATTCTAATACCTTTCATCAAATTAATCAAGAAAAATAAATTATGGATTGACGCAAGCCTTGCCCCTAAGATTTCTTTTTCCCCGAATAAATGCCTGATATAGGCTCTTGAATAATTCCTGCAGGTGTAGCAGGTACAGTTTTCATCAATGGGGCCGAAATCATTTTTATATTTTGCGTTTTTGATTGTCAACTGGCCCTTGCTGGTCAAAAATGCCCCGTGTCTCGCCATCCTTGTTGGCAGGACGCAGTCCGCCATGTCGATACCTCTTTCAACGGCCTCAAACAAATAGTCAGGGCTGCCCACCCCCATCAGGTATCTGGGTTTATCCCTTGGCAAAAGCTCTACCGTATAATCCATCACCTGGCACATTAAATCTTTAGGCTCTCCCACGCTCAAGCCTCCAAGGGCATAGCCGGGGAAGTCAAGATCCGTGATTTGCTTTACGCTTTCTATCCTTAAGTCCTTGTACATTCCTCCCTGGACTATTCCAAACAGGGCCTGGCTTTCTCTATTCTTGTGGTGGTCCTTACACCTTTTGGCCCACCGGGTGGTCCTCTCCATGGACTTTTTGACATATTCGTAGTCTGCGGGATAGGGGGCGCACTCATCGAAGGCCATCATTATGTCGGACCCCAAATAGTTTTGAATTTCAACAGATTTTTCAGGGCTTATAAAATGCCTGGATCCGTCTATGTGGGACCTGAACTCTACTCCTTCTTCCCTGATTTTTCTCAAATCACCTAAGCTGAACACCTGAAAACCACCGCTGTCTGTCAGTATGGGACGGTCCCAGTTCATAAACTTGTGAAGCCCTCCGGCTTCCTTTACCAACTCATGACCCGGCCTCAGATAAAGGTGATAGGTATTTCCCAATATTATCTCGGCCTCAAGCTCTTTCAGTTCTTCCGGGGTCATGGCCTTAACCGTTCCCTTTGTTCCGACGGGCATGAATACCGGCGTATGAATGACACCGTGAGGTGTGGTTATTTTTCCTAATCTTGCCTTACATTCTTTTGATTCTTTTATCAGTTCAAACTTAAACATATTTCTCCTACTTTATGTACATGGCATCACCGAAGCTGAAAAACCTGTATTCTTTTTCAACAGCTTCCCTGTATGCCTTCATGATATTTTCCTTTCCTGCCAATGCGCTAACCAGCATGATCAAGGTAGATTCCGGAAGGTGGAAGTTGGTTATTAAATTATCTACCACCTTGAACTTGTATCCGGGATAAATAAAAATATTTGTCCATCCCTTGCCTTCCTTGATTCTTCCCCCTTCATCGGCAACAGTTTCCAGGGTCCTGACGCTTGTGGTTCCTACGGCTATAACCTTGCGGCCCTCTTCTCTTGCCCCGTTTATTTTATCAGCTTCCCTTCTGCTTATTTCATAATACTCGGAATGCATTACATGCTGGTCTATGTACTTGGCTTTTACGGGTCTGAATGTTCCAAGACCCACATGAAGGGTAAGCCTTGCTATTTTAACACCCTTGTCTTCTATTTCCTTAAGGAGCCTGTCATTGAAATGGAGGCCTGCCGTTGGTGCAGCAGCAGACCCGGTATGCTTAGCATAAATAGTCTGGTACCTGTCCTTATCCTCAAGCTTCTCGTGTATGTAGGGAGGCAGGGGCATCTCCCCTAATTTATCCAAAATTTCTTCAAATATGCCTTCGTATTCAAATTCGATAATCCTGTTGCCTTCTTCCAGGATATCAATGATTTTTCCTCTGAGAAGCTTTTCGTCAAAAATAATTTCAGTCCCTATTTTTGCCTTTTTACCAGGCTTTACTAATATTTCCCACCGCCTGTCATCTATTCGTTTTAACAGAAGAATTTCTATTAATGCTTTCGTGTCCTTCCTGTTACCGAATAATCTTGCGGGCATGACCTTGGTATCATTGATTACCAGGCAGTCGCCCTGGTTTAAATATTCAACTATATCATAAAAATGCCTGTGGCTGATTTGACCCGTCCTTTTGTCAAGGACCAAAAGCCTGGAATGGTCTCTCTCCCTTATCGGTGTCTGGGCGATGAGCCTTTCGGGCAGGTCGTAAAAAAAGTCGCTTGTTTTCAATTTTGTCATTTAATGCTTACTCCGGTATAATAGTATTTTATTATTTCTTCACAGGTGTATCCTTCCTCGGCCATTTGCTTAGCCCCGTACTGGCTCATGCCTATTCCGTGTCCCCAGCCTCTTCCTTCAAAATTATACTGGTCGGAATTGGTATCAACCAAGGATACCCCCTTTGTGCTAATGAAGGCTACTTTCTCACGGTTTATTTTTTGGGTGCCCTGGTCGCTTATGATATACTTACCCGCAAGATTTCCTCTTTCATATTCTGTATCTCTTATGGTGTCTTTTGTTTCTTCATTTTCTTCTTCAGTTATAAGATCAAGGATGCCTCCCCTGGAAGGAACCACATCTTCCCTTTCTTTTTGATTATCATTTAAGGGATAGTATTCGGTTATGTAATAAAAGATATTTCCGTTTTCTACGGTAAACCAGGAACTTTTAAGCCCCAAGAGAAGTCTTGCATATTCCTTCTTATAGGAAATTTCCCCCGCATCGGTCAAAAATATACATTCGATGACCCTGTTGTTTTCGGAAACCTTCTTTATAACAATTCCATACAAATCATTCACATCGTGATCATCCAGGTTTAACTGTCTTATTATGTCTTCCTTGTAATAGGTAACCTGCCAGGTGGTGTGGGGAGACCCTGACCTGTTGGAGAATTCATCATCAACCCCTCTTAGGTAAGGCACAGCCTCATACCAGACATTTTCCGAGTTTTCTGTGGAACCTCCGCTGGTTGAATGGTAAAAAGCCTGGATCAGTTCACCGTCATAATAGATCATTTGGCCCCTTGTTTCATCCACAGCCCTGTTGGTGGAGGGCTTTTCGTAATCATAACCCATATAAACCTGGCTGTTTTGGTTGTCTTCCATGTCATAGATTTGTCCCGGTTTAATGTTGTAGGCGGCATAAGTTCTTGCAGCCAGGGCTTGGGCCTTAAGGGCTTCCATCCCCCAGGAAGAAGGGATTTCATTTGGCACAACTCCATACAGGTAGTTTTCAAGCTCAACATAATTTATGGTCAGGAGCTTGAAGTCATCTATAATATGGAGCCTTATTCTTCCCCTGTAAGTCCTGTTGTCCACCTTAATCATTTCATAGTCTTCATCTTCATTGTAGGAAGAAAAATAAAGGGGTATGTCCTTCTCATACATGAAGACGGGCTTGTCTTTTTTGTTGTAGGCAATTATGTTTTCAAGGTTACCGTTAAAGGAATAGGCATCATAGCCGTCATCCTTTAATTCTTCAGCCAAATCCTCCGAGAAATTTTTATCTTTAAAGTTTCCGCCTGCTATTACAAATCCCTTTTTAACCAGGTAAGGATAGAAGAATTCGCTATATTTTTCTTCAAATTCTTCTGCCGCTGAATAAGCATCTTCATAGGAAGAGTAAATTTCATCCCATATGGAAACATGGTAAGGACCATATACTCCCCGGCTCTTATCCGATATATAATAATCCTTGGAATAATATGTATCAATTCTTAAGGTAAGCTTGTCATCAAGGCTGAAAAGCTCATCTTCATCGTCACATACAAAAATTCCGTCAAATCCTTGAAAGGATACCTGCTCATTGAAAAGTCTCGGGAATCTTAATCTAATCCTAACATAAATATCTTTTCCGGAGCCGGCGAAAACTGCCTGAACAGACAACAAAACAAACAAAACAACTAGGGTTAATACTTTAATCAAGTTCCTTTTCATAATCATCCTCTAAGATATTAATCTGGTATTCTTTGGTTTTTGTTTTTTTAACATGCCTGTAACCTGCTTCTGTCACAACCCTTCCTCTTGGTGTCCGGCTTAAGTATCCGATCTGAAGGAGATAGGGCTCATAGACATCTTCTATTGTTCCCTTTTCCTCTCCTATGGAGGCTGCCAGGGTATCGATCCCCACGGGACCTCCCTTGTAAAAATCAATGATGGTGTTTAAAATCCGCCTGTCTAATTTATCCAGGCCTATTTCGTCTATTTCAAGCATCCTCAAAGCCTTGTCCGCAGTTTCCGGATCTATTATTCCCTTGCCTTTAACTATGGCATAATCCCTTACCCTTTTTAAAAGCCTGTTGGCGATACGGGGAGTTCCCCTTGAGCGTTTGGCAATTTCCTCGGCTCCCCTATCTTCGATTTCAATATTTATAATATTAGCGGACCTGAGAACTATTTCCTTTAAATCTTCCGGTTCATAGAAATCCAGATTGCACATGACCCCGAACCTGTCTCTTAAGGGAGATGCCAGCATACCTGACCGGGTGGTTGCCCCTATAAGGGTAAATTTGGGTAAATCAAGCCTGATGGACCTTGCCGATGGGCCCTTCCCTATTATAATGTCAAGGGCAAAGTCTTCCAGGGCAGGATACATGATTTCTTCCACAGTTTTATTGAGCCTGTGAATTTCATCAATGAACAAGACGTCATTTTCGTTCAGGTTTGTGAGTATTGCCGCCAAATCACCGGCTCTCTCAATTGCCGGTCCCGAAGTTACCCTGATGTTAACCCCCAACTCATTGGATATGATATTGGCCAGGGTGGTTTTGCCAAGACCCGGAGGTCCCGACAGGAGCACGTGGTCAAGGGGTTGATTTCTTATTTTTGCAGATTCTATAAATATGTTCAAAACTTCTTTTACCTTCTTCTGCCCTATGAACTGATGAAGTTTCTGAGGTCTTAAGCTTAGTTCCAGTTCTTCTTCTTCGGTAAGGAAGCTACCAGTAATTATTTCATTTTCTCTTTCAAACATTTTATCCCTGCCTGTTCATTTTTTTAAGCGCTTCTTTTATTATCTCGTTTTCGGATTTTCCTGCCATGTCAATATTCCCTAAGGTTCTTTTGACCTCTGCATAACCAAAACCCAGGGCCGTTAAGGCTTCAACCAGATCGGACATTTCATTTCCCATTGGAGCCTCGCTTCCTCCAAGTTCTTCGATTGTACCCACCTTATCTTTAAGCTCCAAAATAATCTTGCCGGCTGTCTTTTTTCCTATGCCCGGAACCTTTGACAGCCTTCCGGCATCTTCATTTAAAATTATTTCCTTTACTGTGTCTGCCTTGTAGGTTGACAGTACCGAAAGCCCTGCCTTAGGTCCCACCCCGTTTACATTTATAAGTTTTTTAAACAGGTCTATTTCATCATTGGTTAAAAACCCGTATAAACCAAGAATATCTTCCCTTATGTGCATGTAGGTAAGTATAGTTACCCTATCCTTTTCACTGACCCTTTCCAGGGTGGAAAAAGATGTATTTATGTAATAGCCAATATTATTGTTTTCCAAAATCAGGTAGTCGATGCCTTTTTTGACTACTTCTCCTCTTATGTAGCTGATCATATCTTCCCTCAATATTTTGTAATTTTAAATCTTTCTGCAAATTTAAGCGAATGGGCATGGCAGATTGCCGCAGCCAAACCGTCGGCCGCATCATCAGGCTTTGGAATTTCTTTCAACTTAAGTATTACCCTGACCATTTCCTGGACCTGCCTTTTTTCAGCCCTTCCGTACCCTACTATGCCCTGCTTTATTTGAAGGGGGGTATACTCATAGAGGGGAACATTTTTGTTCTCCGCAGCCAAAATATGAACTCCCCTGGCCTGGGCTATAGCCATGGCCGTTTTTGTGTTCTTATTGTAGAAGAGTTCCTCGATAGCAATTGCTTCAGGCTTGTACATATCTATGATGGAGGTATAGGAATCATAAATATGTTTAAGTCTCTTTGGGAAAGCTTCGCAGCTATCGGTTAAAACAGCCCCGTATTCAATTGCTTCAAATTTGTTGCCTGAATATTTAATTATACCGTAACCTGATATTGCCAGGCCCGGATCAATGCCAAGTATTAACATATGTAATCCTTTCGCTTATTATATAGAATTATAGCATACATTTGTTCTTATATAAAGAAGATTATTAACTAAATATTTGTTTTCCCTTGTTTTAAGATATGGTATAATAGAAATGGTTTATTCTTAGAAAATTGGAGTTAACATGTTTAAAAAAGAAAGCAAGCTTAAAAGATTTGACTTTGTATTGATGATTACCACAATTTTATTGAGCATATACGGCTTTATAATGATAAACAGTGCCACCATGAGCAAGGCAGCAGGAAGCGAGCCCTTTTTAAAAACACAGATTATTGCTTTCGCCCTGGGCATGGGTGCCTTGTTTGTCTTGGTCTTGATTGATTATGATATATACGGAAATTTTTACATACCCATATATGTCCTTACCAACCTGCTTCTTCTCTACACCCTGATTAATCCGGTGGAAGCTTCCGAGTGGGGGGACGTCCGCTCCTGGATCGCTATCGGCCCTGTATCATTCCAACCGTCCGAAGTAGCAAAATTCGGCGTAATAATTTCCCTGGCCAAATTTATCGATATCAACAAAGATGATATGAACCAACCCCTAATCTTGTTGAAAATCCTCTTATTTGCCTCTTTGCCCGTAGGCCTTATAATGCTTCAGCCTGACCTGGGAACAGCCTTGGTCTTTGTATTTTTCATAGCTCTCATGATATATATAGCCGGCCTTGACAGAAAATACGTCTTAGCTGTCCTGGTAATCGGTCTGATACTGATAATTGCAGGAATCACCGTATTTTTTCAGATTATGGAAGACTACACCTTAGGAGAGGACTATCGCTTTGACAGGATTGTGACCTTCTTTTATCCTGAATTAGACCCTGATGATACGGGATACCAGGTAATACAATCGAAAACTGCCATAGGATCCGGCATGATATACGGAAGAGGCTTGTACAAGGGGGTCCAGAACCAGTTGGGTTATCTTCCCACAAAGGAAACAGACTTCATTTTTGCCGTTATAGGTGAAGAACTGGGTCTCGTGGGAGGCTTGATCCTTTTGTTCCTATACGCTGTCTTGTTATACAGGCTGATAAGAATAGCAAAAAATGCCGCCAACATGTTTGGCTCCTTAATAGTAACAGGCATTACCGCCATGCTCTTATTCCATATCTTTGAAAATATAGGTATGACCATGGGCCTGATGCCTGTCACGGGTATTCCCCTTCCCTTCATAAGCTATGGAGGAACCTTTATGCTTGTCAACATGATATCCATAGGCCTCTGCCTGTCCGTAGGAATGAAGAGGGGAAAAATTGATTTAAATGACTTTTAAGGTCCTGTCAGTATTCGAAGCTGCTTCCTCCTATAAATTCTCTGAGAATTGAAGTCTTAGGTATTTCGCTTTCATCTTCAATGGGAAGGAAGTAGCTTAAAAATTTTAAAAGCCTTTGCCTTTCGGGATAATAAATGCTGTCTTCATCAATTTCCTTAATAATGGGCTCTGCATACTTCTTAAGTACCCCTAATTCATAAACCAGGGCAGAATTAAAAATGGCATCTGCGTTTTCCTGGTAAGGGAAGATGTACCTTTCAGCCCCTTTGACCACGTTATCCCACAGTTCCATTGTCTTTGTTGCATTGTTTCCCCTATGGGTATAGTCTCTCACCAGCCGCCTCAAAAGCCTCAAATCGGATGTGGCTATCCGGTTGTGCCTGTCAATGTTAAGCTGGGTCAAGGCACTGATATATATTTTAAACTTGTTGGCCTGGGGTATATTCTTTGTAAGCTCCTCATTAAGGCCGTGAATTCCCTCGATTACAATAATGTGTTCATCCGTCAGCCTTACCGGTTCCCTGGTGTATTCCCTGATGCCTTTCTTGAAATTAAACACCGGTATCTGAACTTCTCTCCCGGCTATCAAATCAAGGAGGTGCTCGTTGAAAAGCTCCAAGTCCAATGCCTTAATAGATTCAAAATCCGGGTCCCCCTTCTCGTCTCTTGGAGTCAAGTGCCTGTCAAAAAAATAATCATCAAGGGAAATTGCATGGGTTTTTTTGCCGTTTACCCTCAGCTGTATGGATAACCTCTGGGCAAAGGTTGTTTTCCCTGAAGAGGAAGGACCTGCTATAAGGACTATTTTTATGTTTTTATCCTTGGTTATTTCATCGGCAATATAAGCTATCTTTTTTTCGTGAAGGGCTTCATTTATCCTGATCATATCGCTGATTGATTTATCTTCAATCTTTTTGTTAAGGGCCCCCACATGGGCCACATCCATAATTTCTCCCCATTCCTCTGCTTCCATGAATACCTTGGAGAGCTTCTTCTGCTCTATGTATTCCGGTAGTTCAAAATTACTTTCCCGGGTGGGATAGTTTAATATGATGCCGGGATAAAACAATCTTAAATCAAATTTATCTATGAATCCCGTATTTGGGGCCAGATATCCGTAAAAGGTGTCGTAATATCCGTCCAATTCATAGACCCTTATGTAATCCTTGGTCCAGTATCTCAGTATTTCAAGCTTATCCGTCATACCCTGAGCCGAAAATATTTCCTTTGCTTTTTCAATACTCAAAAAATTTGTATTAATGGGTTTTTTTGCATCAATGATTTCCCTCATTCTTTCTTTTATTGCATCTATGTGTTTTTTAGCAGCCAAATGCTTGTACTCAAACTCCGTATACAGTCCCTTGTTCAGTGAATAATTAATGGTAACGTCCATATCATTAAAAATATCCTTACATGCTTTAACGTATATAAAGGACAAGGTGCGGACATAGATCCTGTGCCCGTCGGGATTGGTGATATCAATGAATTCTACCGTGTCACCATCTTTGAAATCCCTGCTGCAAAGCCCCTTCAACTTATTGTTTACCATGGCACCCAAATACTTGAAATAATCATTTTTATGAATTCTCATAAGTATCTGGTATAAGGTTTCATTTTCTTGTACTTCAATTGCTTGACCGCCGGCTTTTAATCTTATTTTCATTTTCCAACCTCCTGCAATATTTTTCTTTCACCTATATCCGATAAAATTTCCATTCCGTTCAAGTATTTTAAATCTCCTTCAAAACCATCAAACACCAGCTTATATGCATGGAGGACCTGGTATTTCTCATTGTCTCTTATTCCGTATTTTTTGTCACCTGCCAGGGGATGGCCGATTGAAGCCAAGTGAGCCCGGATCTGGTGGGCCCTCCCTGTTTCTATTTCCACTTCAAGCCAGGTATACCTTCCTTCCCTCTTAATGGGGCGGGCATATGTTATAACTGCTTTTGAGTTTTCCCTTTCCTCGTTGACAATCCTTACCATGTTCTTATCCTCATTCTTTATGAGGAAGTCCTTTAGCTCCAGGCTTTCTTTTATGTGGCCGTGAACCTTTGCCAGGTAAAATTTCTTGATTTTTCTCTCCCTTATAGCCTTATTGGCCTGTTTGAGTGCATCATAATTCTTGGCGGCTATTACAAGACCTGATGTGTTCTTGTCCAAGCGGTTGCACACGGCAGGCTTAAAGGTAAAGCTGATGTTTTCTTCTTTGGCATCCAAATATGCCTTAATCTGGTCAACTAAGTTTCTTCTTCCCGTCTGATCAGGTTGGGTACTTAAGCCTACCGGTTTATTCACAACCAAAATGTTGTCGTCCTCATATACGATGTCAAAATATATATTGGTATCTTTCAAGGTTTTTTTGTCCCTGAATTTTTCTATTGTCTCATCTGCCAAAAAAAGCTGGACCATATCATTTTCTTTCAATATGATATCAGGCTCTGCCTTGGACCCATTTAATTTTATGTTCTTTTTTCTTAGCATTTTTTGAACAAATGAATGATTTGCCTTATTGAGATATTTTTTTAAGAAACGGTCTAACCTTTGACCTTCTTCATTTTTTGTAATCCTTATTTCCCTCATGACCTGTCCTTATACCCCCTTTCGATTTTGGGGACATTTCTATATTTATTATACCCGAATGCTTGATATAAGTATATTGCAATTTGCATATTTTTCAATATTTTATTAAATGTGGATATTGTAGAGACTTCATTTTTGTGCTACAATAAGTAGAAGGAATAGGCTAGAGGTGACAAATGAAAAGAATAATAAATGCTATAAGAGACTTTATATATTACATAACTGATTATGGACTGATTATAGCCGTGATTGCGGCTATGGCGGTAATACTGGTCTGGAGGTTTGATTTATTGTTTAGCAGGGGAATTGACAAAGAAAAAATAAAGGACTTACCCATAGTGAACGAACATGTAGCAGAAGAACCGGAACCTGAAGAAGAGCCTGAACCAGAGCCGGAACCGGAAGAAGAAACTCCTGTAGTTATGGCTTCAATCACCATCCCCCAAGGTTCATACCCGTCTCAGATAGCCGAGATACTCTTAAATAACAATCTGATTAAAAGCAAAGAAGAGTTTCTTACCCGCTGCGTCGAGTTAAATCTTGATACCAGACTCCAAAGCGGAACCTTTAACATTGCAACGGGAACACCTCTTGATGATGTTATAAAAATTATAGCAAATGCTTATTAATCTATAAAGGGACGGTAAAACCGTCCCCTTATGATCTATATCAGTATCTTTGATTTACATAGTAATCTATAACTGATTTCCGACTTTTTTCTATAAATACCTTTTCTTTTTTTAAGACATCCAAAAGCCACAAACTTTTTGAATGAAGAACGGCATATTCATAATCCTTAAGGACTATTTCGTACAGCTTGCCTTCCAGTAAGGATGACTCCATTTTAATAAAATATGCTTCCACATTTTCAAATTGCAGGAACCTCAGCAGGCGAAAGCTGGTTTTATCCTTTTCATTGTAATAATAGTCCGCTTCATTTATATATTTGATGTAGTAGCTTATGTGCTTACCCCTATTTTTGATTTCCTGTGCTATCATACGATGGTATTTAGCCATCATGTTGTAGTATTGATAGTTGTACATTCCTTTTTCAAAGCTGTCTATGCGCTGATAAGGCTTGATGTTTTTTTCAAGCATATACTTATAACTCAGTTCCAGATATTCCTTTTTATTGATGTCCCCATTCATATGCTGGATTATAAGCATGTCCCTGTGCTCAAAAAAATCATCAAATATCGTTTTTTTAGGTTTAAAATAATTCATCCGATCACTCTTTCCAATTTCATACAAAGCTTATTTTAACAGAAAAGAGCCCTTTTAGCAAGAACCTAAATTTTGGTACAAACTTTAGCCTGCACATAAATACTTTTTAACATCAAAACCGCCGGTACAACCGGCGGCATGCTAATAACTGATAACTCTATCTCTCAATCCTTCCGGAATATCTTCAACGTCATGGTTTACACTTATAATAAAGTTAACATCGAATGTTTTCGATAAATAATCTAATCTTTCTATCAGGGATTCCAGTTTTTCCTTTTCTGACTTAGTTATTTTATACAGACCGTCTATGTAAACTTGCTCTATGTCGTAATCGGTAGCTATTACTCCGCATAAGAAACCTTGAAACTGATCTTCGTTGGTCAGTCCGAACTCTTTTGTATTTATATATCTTATTCTGTAATCTAAATCAAATATGTGCCTGTTGTTAGCTTCCAAAAAAACCATTCTGCCCTGTATTTTGTCAATAGCGTTGTTTGCCATTTCGATCATTCTTCTTGTTTTGCCCGTACCGCTATGACCGCAAACTAAATGCACCATGATAATCACACTCCTGTTTTATTATTTTTTAAAATCTCTTACTTATATTGTACCACATCTTGTAAATGTTTACACTAATTATTTTTACTTTTTGTAATAAGAAAATTTGTTTTTGCTTCCCTGATATCTTTTCTCGGACTCCATCTTATTTAAGATTTCATCCTTTATTCTCCACCAGCTCATGCTCCAGTTTACAAAAAGAGACTTTTCCTCAGGAGCTCTTCCTATCAGCCTTTGTACCGCAATCTCCTTATCAAGGTGCTCTAAAAAAACTATGACCCTTTCCACATATTCATCCTTTGAAATGACTGCTATTTCATTATTCTTATAGGCTCTTCCCATTTCCGTACCTTCCATTATATACAGGGAATGAATTTTAACCTGGTCAATTTTCAAGGCAGACAATATTTTGGCCGTTTCAACAGTATCCAACATAGTATCTCCCGGCAGGTTTAAAATAACATGGGCGCAGATATCAAAATCATACTTTTTTATCCTTAAGACAGCATCAATAAATTCCGCTAAAGTATGCCCCCTGTTGATATCTCTTAAAGTATGGTAATTTGCCGTCTGAAGACCCAATTCAGCCGTAATGTTGACCCGGTTAAGGTTTTTTAAATCGCTGAGATACTCAAGAATTTCATCTGAGATGCAGTCAGGCCGTGTAGATATGTCAATTTCCACAATATTGTCCATAACCGCATCATTGATATAAGACTTAAAGCTCTCCAGACCCATGTAGGTATTGGTATAGTTTTGAAAATAAGCAATAAATTTACCGGCCTTATATTTTTTGGAAATATACTCCATGTTCCTGGTCAGCTGGTCTTTTACGCTCAATGAATTATCAAGGGTTTCAAAACCTGCTCCCACATCCGAGCAGAAGGTACAGCCTCCAAAACCCAAGGTTCCGTCACGGTTAGGACAGGTGCATGGAATATTTACCGGGAGCTTATATACTTTTTCCCCGTACTTTGATTTCAAATAGTCGGAATATTCGTTATATAGTTTCATTTTTTTCCTTTTTTATAGCATTTTCTTTTTTCCATTATAGTTAAAGAAATATATTTAATCAATAAAATTACCATTAATTAATTAAATTATTTTCTGCTTTACTGTCAATAATATGAATGCACATTTAAAATAAAGGAGGCTTCATATGCATATAAGAGAAGGAATAATTCCGGCTGTTTTAGGTACGGTTGTCACAGCAACAGGAGTTGCCATAAGAAACACGAACTTGCCGGAATCATACAGCAACGGATTAATCGGATTTGGACTGGCAAATATAGCCTTGGGCTCTGCCGAACTTATATCAAGCAATTGGCAGCATCGCAATATGATGAAAAAAATGACAAAAATGGCCCCCTTCAAGTAAGCAGATGCCCCAAATCTGTGATTTGGCGGCAGTCGCTTATCCTGAGCGCACGCGAAGGATCTCAGATGCCAAAAAAAAACAAAAACATGCCCATGAGCATGTTTTGTTTTTTGCCATATACATGTTATTTCAGGCAAAAATTACATACAACAAGGAATATAAGCCTGCTATACCGATTAATATGTAAACAATCCTGCCAAACCTGTTTTTCCAGCCCCCGAAGAGACTTTCCACTATGTCAATTTTTGATATTCCGTATAAACCCCAGTTTAAAGCTCCTATTATAATAAGAATTGAAGCTATTGCAGTAATTATTTTCATAATTCCTCCCCTATAACGCATAGTATTAGTACATTATATTTTGGGAATCATGAAAATATGTACAAAGCTTAAATAATTTTATTTTATTCCGAATATCTCCGAGAGTTCATAATAGACTCCCGATTCGTTATTGGTATAGCGGGAAATCAAATCAGCAGACCTCTTGATGGATTCCGTTGCATTTTTCATGGCAATTCCCAGTCCTGAGTTTGAAATAAGCTCAATATCGTTATTGTCATCCCCCATGGCTATGACTTCACTATCCCCTATTCCCAGCCTGTCTGTGTATTTCTTCAAAGCCCGCCACTTGCAGCTGTTGATGTTAAGAAATTCCAAAAGAGACAAGCTGCTTAAGTTTTGATTAAGTATGATATTGAATTCACCGGGTATTTTTTCAATTTCCCTCTTAAACTCCGTTAATTTTTGGTACTCGTTGAAGTAGCAAACCGATAGAATATTGTTTATTTGTTGAGCCTTAAATTTTTGGCACCTTGTTCTTTTATAATCTTTCTTGATATATCCCAGGTAGACTTCTTCGTAATTTTCACATTCATATAAAAGGTCATAGCCCTGCTGGTATTCATCCACGTGAATTATGGGATTTAATCCATGCTTCATGCCAATTTCATATATGGTCTCAAATATGGAATAATCCAAATAGTTGCTTTCTATAAACTCGTCGTTAATATAACGCCTTACGACAGCCCCGTTATTTGCCAAAATCACCGGCTCTATAGCCTCAATCCTGCCCAGTAAACTTTTAGCCATATAATAATTCCTGCCGGTTGCTATGACTATATGTATTCCTTGCTTATGGAGTATTTTCAGTATATGCGCATTTTTATCGCTTATGGTTTTATCGTCACTCAAAAGAGTTCCATCCAAATCCAATACTACCATCTTGTATTTCATACTTGTCTCCTGCCCGTTCTTTCATTCATTATACAACAAAAAACACAAAAAATAAATAATTTGTCATCCCGAGTATAAAGAAGGAACTCATTGAGATTCTTCGGACTATAGTCCTCAGAATGACGGTTTAAATAATAAAAGCCGGGATTTCTCCCGGCTTGGTCAATCTTATCTCATTTTTTATTCTTCAACATAAGCATACATGAAGTATTTGTATCCTAACGGGCTTGAGAAAGCACCTTGAAGTTCCGGACTCTTCATGAAAATATCTGTGTAGTAGTAGATTGGGCAAATAGCTCCTGTTTCCATCAATATGTCTTCTGCCTGATGCATTAAATCAAATCTTTCTTCAGGATCCTTGGAAGCTTTAACTTCTGCGATTATCTTATCATATGATTCTGCCCAGGTCTTGCCGCTTTGTCCCTTGTAAGTATAACCTGCATATTTTGCATGGTCACCCTTGCCAAGTTGAGAGTCGTTGTTACCGCTGTTTGTAATCCACATGTCAAGGAAGGATATAGGATCGTTGTAGTCTCCTAACCAGCCGTTTCTTGCAACAGAATAGTCTCCATTCTTACGAGTGTTAAGGAAGGTTGCCCATTCTTGTTTTTCAATAGTCATGTTGATACCGTATTGAGCGAAAGTAGCCTGGAGATTTATGGCTATTGCTTCATGGCCTGTTCCTTCGTTTGTCAGATAAGCAATTGTCGGGAATTCTTTTGAAACT
>DCDC01000058.1 GCA_002316225.1 Firmicutes bacterium UBA1065
TCATTTAAGTTTACAAAACGATAACATACGACAGGAGGATTTTATGAAATATTTAGCTAAAGATGACAGTAAATGTATCCAATGCGGAGCTTGTGAAAGCATATGCTCTAAAACATATTTTAAAGAGGATAATCCGGAAAAGTCCTGCATACAAATCAATAAGGAAGGCAGCCCTGAAATAAATGTTTGTAATCAGTGCGGAGAATGCATCGACATTTGTCCCGTTATGGCAATAAAAAGGGACAAGCTGGGTGTGGTAAGAATTGATAAGAAAATTTGCGTTGGTTGTTTTATGTGTGTGGGATTTTGCCCCATCTTGTCCATGAGGCAGCATGATGATTATATTGAGCCTTTTAAATGTATTGCATGCGGATTATGTGCCAGGGAATGTCCTACGGGAGCAATATATACAGCAGAAAGAAGCGATGAAGAAGCAAGAGAAATGCCATTAGATAAGATTTTTAACAGGTAGGAGGACAAAATGGATATTACAAAAATGAAAGATAATCATAAAGTCTTAGCCGAATATAAGTATGAACCGGGACAGATAGACAAAGGCTATACCAACAGAACACTATATGTTAATATTTCTGACAATACAATAAGCTCAAAGCCGGTAACCCAAATGATGAAAGAAAAATTTGTGGGAGGAAAGGGTTTTGGCCTTTGGTATCTTTGGAATGCAACGACTCCTGAAACTAAGTGGGATGACCCGGAAAATGAAATAATTATTTCGGGGGGGCCTGCCTGCGGTATAACTCAATATGCCGGCGCAGGAAAATCATTGGTATGCAGTATTTCGCCCTTGACGGATATTCCCATAGATTCAAATGTAGGCGGATATTTCGGACCCCTTTTGAAATTCTCAGGCTGGGACGCTCTTGAAATACAAGGCAAATCTGATAAAGATGTGATAGTATATATTGACGGGAATAAGGGCCTTGTAACAATTGAAGAGGCACCCCTGGAGGCTTTTGATGCTCATGTTTTGGGAGAGCAGCTTACCGAAATGTATGCGGATAATGAAGCTGATAAAAGAAATGTAGCTGTTGTAACTGCAGGAAGCGGAGCCGAGCATTCCCGGTTTGGAATTTTAAATTTCACCTTCTATGACCCCAGAAGAAAAGTAACAAGACTAAAACAAGCAGGCAGGGGCGGAATAGGAACCGTATTCAGAAATAAAAAGATTAAGGCCTTGATTGTAAAATTCAACGGCGTAAAAGGCAATTTAAATAATACATTTGACCAGTCCATAATAAACAAAACGGGAATAAAATATCATAAGGAAGTTCATGATTTGGACCACTTGCAAAACAATATGCGTAAAATAGGTACGGCAAATATTATTGAGATAATGGATGCCTATGATTTGCTTCCTGTTATGAATTTCCAGTATGGTTGCCATCCGGACACGGAAAAAATCAAATCCACGGTATTTATTGAAAAATATTTGACCCAGGGAGTTCAGGACGGCTGCTGGTACGGGTGTTCAATGTCCTGTGCCAAAGCTGCAGATAATTTCCTTATTAAAACAGGACCTTATAAGGGACACAGGGTTACCGTGGATGGTCCAGAATATGAAAATGCAGCAGGCTTAGGGGCAAATTGCGCTATATTTGACCCGGAGCATATTTTGGAATTAAACTTCTATTGTGATACCTACGGAATAGATACAATTTCATTTGGTACTGCAACCGCTTTTGCAATGGAGTGCTATGAAAGGGGAATAATCAACAAGGAAATTACAGGCGGTTTAGAATTAAATTTCGGCAACTTTTACGCATCAGTTGAACTCCTGCACCAAATGTCCAGGGGAGAAGGCTTTGGAACAGTGGTAGGCCAGGGAGTTCACAGGATGAAAAAATTATTCGTTGAAAAGTACGGAGCTGATGAAGAATTCTTATTTGATATAGGAATGGAGCAAAAAGGCCTCGAGTATTCCGAATACAACCCGAAGGAATCCCTGGCCCAGCAGGGAGGATACGGTTTAACCAACAAAGGACCTCAGCACGATGAAGCATGGCTGATTTTCATGGATATGGTAAACAATCAGATACCAACCTTTGAAGATAAGGCAGAAGCTCTTCATTACTTCCCCATGTTCCGAACCTGGTTCGGCTTGTATGGTTTCTGCAAACTTCCCTGGAATGACATTGTTCCAGCGGACAATAAATATACCGATGAGCCTGCAAAAGTGCCTGAACATGTACAAAATTATCTTGATGTTGTATATGGTGTCACAGGCAAGAAATTAACCGTTGATGACATGATAAAAGAATCTGAAAGGGTTTATAACTTCCAGAGAATTTTTAACATAAGAATGGGTAAGGGTTTAAGAAGAGACGACAGGGTTCCCTATCGCTCAATGGGCCCGGTAACTAAGGAAGAATATGAATCAAGGCAGGAAAGATATGACAAGCAGCTAAAAGAGTTAATCGGTTATGATCCGGAAGGCAAGACTACCGAAGAAAAAATGGCGGTATTAAGAGAGTATAGAGAAAAGCAGTATGAAAAGCTTATAGATGCGGTCTATAAAAGAAGGGGCTGGA
>DCDC01000033.1 GCA_002316225.1 Firmicutes bacterium UBA1065
TTAGGACCCTTTGAAATAAGCTTCATTAAAAATATTCATCCCGTTGACACATACGGGGTAAGAATTAAGTGCGAGGATAAAATTTTATCCTATACCTCAGATACATCATATTTCGAAGATTTAGTTGAGTTCTATAAAGACTCGGATTTGTTAATCTGCGAATGCAGCTTCTATTCAAATATGGACGGGACCAAGGCAGGCCACCTGAACAGTTCTCAGGCAGGCATGCTTGCAGAAAAAGCAGGTGTGAAGAAGCTTATTCTAACCCACCTGCCTCATTTCGGAGACTTGAATAATTTATTGCTTGAAGCTAGGGACTACTATAAGGGAAAAATTGAACTAGCGTTTTATTTAAAGGAAATCAATATCTATACTCAGGAAGTGAGACCATGATAGCTGTAAAAGGCAGGAGAAGATGCACAAATTGCGGTAAAAGATACAATTATACATATGCCAAGGGCGAAGAAGCTTCAAAAAAAGCCAAATTTAAGGGTAAAGAGGAAAACTTAAGCACCGTTACAAGCGTAAGGGTGCTTTCCATGCATACCTATGAAGTAACCGCTGTTTGCCCCGAATGCGGTTTAGAAGAAACATTTATATATAATGACTAAAAAGATACTATATCATCAAAAGTGTATCCCTTTGTCGTCCTGAGCGAAACGAAAAATATTATTGAAAGTGGGTTTCACCATCAATCATTTTGCTTGTCAACAGTTTTTTGCATACCATAAACGTAATTGAGGAGGATATCTTTCTTGTTCTCTAATTTCCCTTCAATTACTTCATTCAATACTTTATTTAAAATCATGCCTATTCTTTTACCCTTGGGCATGCCTGCATCAAGCAGGTCCTGACCGTTTATAGCCAAAGTTCTCAAATTGTAGCATTGATTGCTTGCAAGAATTTCTTTCATAATAACTTGAGATTTCGCCAGTTCTTCATATTCGTTGTCAAACATGGCTTTCTTAATTTTAATGAGATTGACCAGGTTTTCAGAATTTATCTTATTGAGCCACCTTTTGATATTAACAGGGTCAGGATATATTTTTTCGTTTATGTTTTCAGTCAGGATTTTGACTGTTTTAACAGTCTTGTTGTCGTACTTTAAATTCATTAAAATCTTATCCGTTGGTCCCAATCCCTGTAAAAGGACAGCCAGGCGCATGGTCAATGAATTTAATTCCTTCATGGAATTAAGCCTGTATCTTAATTCTTCATTTGAGAGGCCCTTGATTTCCGGCAGGAAAACCTCAATTATATCCCTGTAATTAAAAATTATATTTTGATAATTAATACCCATTATCAACTTATTAAATTCCATGTTAATCCGCTCGGTGGATATATCATGCAAGAGGGCCTTGTTTTTGAAAATACTGTCACTAGTTTGGTCGTCAATGCTGAAATTTAAAACGGAAGCAAAGCGAAGAGCCCTTAATATTCTTAAGCCGTCCTCATTGAACCTATCATCGGGATGTCCCACACATTTGACAATTTTGTTTTTTATGTCATGGAGGCCGCCGAATATGTCTATTATTCCATTTTGGTTGTAAGCCAAAGCATTAATTGTAAAATCTCTTCTTTGTAAATCAAGCTCTATTTTATTGGTAAAGGTAACCTTATCGGGACGTCTTCTGTCGCTGTATTCCCCGTCAATTCTGTAGGTTGTGATTTCAATCTGCATTTTCTTAACAATAACGGTTACCGTACCGTGCTTTAAGCCTGTCTCTATTGTCCTGTAATTATTGAAGCACTCCAATATCTCTTCCGGCCTTGCAGATGTGGCAATATCCCAATCAGAAGGTTTTTTGCCCATTATACTGTCCCTGACGCAGCCACCGACTATATAGGCTTCAAAGCCGTTATTTTGCAGAATGTCTAATGCGGTTACAACTTCACCCGGAATTATTATTTTCATAAGAATCCTTCTTTTCACCTTTTTATTTAATTATAACCAATAAGAAAGATTTAACAAGAAAAAGTTTAAGACCCTTGCCATATGGTGTCTTTTTTATGTATAATTATTTATAATGTTACAAGTATCGACAATAAAAACAAAAGAAAGGATTGGTTAATATGAACAAGTTTGAAAACGTATCGGCAATGATAAACGATACCCCCATGCTTGAAATCTCACTGAGATATCAAGGTATTGAGCGTAAAGTGTACGCCAAGGCAGAGTATTACAACTTTTCAGGAAGCATTAAGGACAGGATTGCTTACTATATTCTGAAAAGCTCCTATGAAGCAGGCTTAATCAAAAAAGGTGATATCATTGCAGAAGCAACAAGCGGCAACACCGGCATTGCCTTTTCAGCCATGGGAGCATATTTAGGAAATCCTGTCCATATTTTTATGCCTGACTGGATGAGCGCAGAAAGAAAGAAGCTCTTGGAAAGTTTTGGTGCAACCCTCCACCTGGTAACAAAAGAAGAGGGAGGTTTTAAGGGGTCTATCGAGTTAGCCGATAAGTTTGGAGCAGAAAACAAGGCATTTTTGCCCCACCAGTTTTCAAATCGCTTAAATGTTGAAGCCCATTGTAAAACAACCGGCAGGGAAATCATAAGGCAGCTTGAAACCCTGGGGAAGAAACCGGATGCTTTAGTTGCAGGGGTAGGTACAGGGGGAACTGTTATGGGAATCAAGGAGGCCGTTAAGGCTGTTTATCCCGGATGTAAGGTATTCCCACTTGAACCGTCCCAGTCCCCCGCCATGTCATCGGGAGGCACAGAATCAGGCTTCCACAGGATTGATGGTATCGGTGACGGGATGATTCCGGAAATTGTAAAATTAAATGAGCTTGATGACATAATTTGTGTCGACGACGGTGATGCAATCAATATGGCAAGACAATTGGCAGCAGACTTAGGTATAGGCGTGGGAATTTCTTCAGGTGCAAATTTAATAGGAGCCATTAAAGCCCAAGACATCCTTAATAATAAAGATGCTATCGTAGTAACGGTTTTCGCCGATGACAATAAAAAATACCTGTCAACTGACCTTATGAAAGAACAAAAAATAAAACCGGATTATATATCCAAGGACGTTGAACTTTTAGGATTTAAAGCAATACACTGAAAATTTTTGTTAAGGTCGTTGCTGTGAATCAAGTTAAATGTCATCCTGAACGCGGTGAAGAATCTCATGGGATCCTTCGCTTCGCTCAGGA
>DCDC01000103.1 GCA_002316225.1 Firmicutes bacterium UBA1065
ATTTAAGTTTACAAAACGAAATTTATATTTAGGAGGAAAACATGAAAAGAATCGTACCAATAATTTTATTAATATGCCTGATAATGTCTTTAGGTTTGACGGCATGTACCCAAAATGCACCAGCACCTGCAGGCAACGAAACACCAAATGCAGAAAAACCGAAGGAAAAGGTGACATTAAACATGAGCGTAACTTCTGCAAGCGGTTCAACTTGGGAAAAGGGTGCTCTGAAATTTGCAGAGTTAGTAAATGAAAGAACAGGCGGAATGGTTGAAATTAAAGTATACCCCAATGAGCAGCTTTCAGGAGGAAATCAGGGCAAGGGTATAGAAATGTTAATGACAGGTGCGACTGATTTAACTTATCACTCCAATATAATTTATTCCATCATGGATGAAAGATTCGGAGTAATTAGTCTTCCGTTTTTATTTTCATCTGTTGAAGATATAGACAAAGCATTGGCCGGTGAAGGCGGGAAAGCAATCAATGAGTTATTGTTGGAGAAAAATGTTGTAGGTCTTGGTTTTGGTGAAAATGGCTTCAGGCAGTTAACAACCGGCAAGAAACCGGTAAGGTCCTTAGAAGATATTAAAAACATGAAAATCAGAATTCCCGGAATGAAAATGTATACTTCTCTGTTTAAGGCATTAGGAGCTGACCCCTTGACCATGAATTTTGCGGAAGTATTTACTGCATTGCAGCAAGGCACGATAGACGGACATGAAAATCCTATTGATACAATTTATGCTGCAAAAATACATGAAGTACAAAAATATATCACCATGTGGGATTATTCGTATGATGCAATCATTCTTGGCATGAATAAAGACAGGTTTGAAAGCTTTGATGCCGAAACTCAGCAGATATTCAGGGATGCAGCAAAGGAAGCTTGTGAATATCAAATAAAGCTTAACAGGGAAGTAGCTGAAGAGGAGCTAAAGATATTCCAGGATGCCGGTATGGAGATTATTACATTAACAGAGGAACAAAAACAACCTTTCAGGGAAGCAGTACAAGTTGTATATGAAGAATATGAGCCGATAATGGGCAAAGAACTTATAGATTTGTTCAGGGGTAATTAAGAGTTATATGAAGATAAGGGTCCTGCTAAGGCAGGACTTCTTATCTCACGTTTTAGAAATGGAGGCATTATGAAGAAATTTTTAAATAATATAGAAAACTATTTTATGGCTTTTGGTTTGGCAGTAATGACATTTATAACGGTTACCAATGTTATTTCAAGAAAGTTTCTGGGCCTTTCGATCTCATTTCTGGAAGAGCTGACTACAACAACGTTTATTTTGGTAAGTCTGCTTGGATCTGCCCAGGTAGCCAAAAAAGGAGGGCACTTAGGGTTAAGCGCATTAACGGATTTACTACCGAAAAAGTATCAGAAATATATTGCAATTATAACATGGGCAGTAGCGGCATTTTTTTCATATTACTTGATCAGATACGGATTTGCAATGGTTCAATCGGAAATAAGAATGAATATGAGAACACCTGCCTTAGGCTGGCCTGAATGGTGGTTTGGAATGTACGTACCTATCGGAGGCGTATTTATATTTATCAGATTCACTCAATGGATAATCGATGTACTGAGGCAGTCAAAGGAGGCGGAATAATATGTCAGTTTCATCAATATTGTTTGTAAGCTTTATAATATTATTGTTATTAAATGTTCCTATCGGATTAAGTTTGGGTGTTGCATCGATAATTGCAATGATAACCGTAGGACTTCCCCTTGATATGTTCCCCATGCAGGTTTATGCCAATATTGGTAAATTTGCATTGTTAGCGATACCATTCTTCATACTGGCAGGGAATACAATGGAAAAGGCAGGAATTTCCGAGAAGCTGATAAATATGGCCAATAAATTCGTAGGGCATAAAAAAGGAGGATTGGCAATAGTTGGGGTTGTTACATCATGTTTTTTTGCTGCAATTTCGGGCTCAGGACCTGCTACTGTTGCCGCCTTGGGTGTAATTTTAATTCCTGCAATGATTAAAGCCAGGTATCCGGCGGGAATGTCATCGGCTTTGATGGCTACTGCAGGCAGCATTGGCATAATTATACCTCCAAGCATTGCATTTGTTGTATACGGGGCTATTTCAGGAGTTTCAATCGGAAAAATATTTATCGCCGGAATAATACCCGGAATTTTAATGGGTATTGCCTTAATAATAGCAAGCTTAATAATAGTAAAAAAATTGGATATAGAACAGCAGGAAAAGGCTTCATTTAAAGAAAAGCTGCAATCTGCCAAGGAAGCTTTTTGGGGGCTTATGATGCCCGTAATAATTTTGGGAGGTATATACGGAGGATTTTTTACACCCACGGAAGCTGCAGCGGTAGCGGCTGTCTATGGGATTCTTGTCGGATTGTTTATATATAGAACAATAACACTGAAAGATTTGTATCAATTGATGGTAGATTCAGCATTAGGCTCCGCCATAGTAATGTTTATAGTAGCCTGTGCCGGCTTCTTTGCTTGGTTTATCACAACCCAGGGTATTGCTCAAATGGCAAGCAATCTCTTATTGACTGTTGCAGGCAATAAGTATATGTTCCTCATAATCATAAATATCATATTGCTTATTGCAGGCTGTTTTATTGAGGCAAATTCAGCCTTATATATTTTTACACCAATTATGCTCCCGGTTGCTCTAGCCTTGGGTTACGATCCCATAGCCTTAGGCGTGGTTATGACTGTTAACTTAGCCATAGGGCAAGTAACTCCTCCGGTTGGTGTCAACCTTTACGTGGCATGCGGCATATCAAAGCTGAGCTTAAAAGAAATTTCCATGTCTGTTGGGCCCTTTGTCATTGCATCGGTAGTAGTACTGCTTCTGATTACTTACATACCTGAAATAATATTATTCTTGCCTAATTTTATGAAATTGTAACAGGGTATAAGTATGGATGTTATAAAAAATACGAAAGAAACAGCTATAAACAGAATTATAACCGGCAGGATACCTCCGGGGGAAGACCTTATAAGGGGAATCAAGGAAATATGCAAGGAATTTAAGGTTAAACATGGTTATATTTCTATGATTATCGGAAGCCTTGAACGACTGACCATAATTTATGCAGTCCCTGATGAAACTAAAAAGCTAAATATAAAATACAGTGAAAACACAATAATTGAAGGCCCTTTAGAACTCCTCTGTGCTCAAGGCCTAATAGGTGAAGATGAAAATTCGGAGCAATCCGTCCATGTTCATATCCTTGTAAGCGACAGGTATATGAGGGTGTTCGGGGGACATTTGGTTGAAGGGGGCAGCAAGGTTGCGGCTACAGCAGAAATTGTGATACATGAATTGAAAGATACAAAATATTTAAGAAAATTTGACCAAGAAACAGGTTTTTATTTATTTAAAATAGAATAAAAATGACTTAGTCAATCGAAGGAGGATAAATAATGACAGTTTACAATAAGGAATTATTAGAGAAGTTTTATTATACCATGGTAAAAATTCGAAAATTTGAAGAAACTGTTGAAAAGTATTTCCTGGACGGTCAAATACCTGGCTTTGTGCACTTATACATAGGGGAAGAAGCAATAGCAACAGGTGTTTGCGCTAGCCTGACAAATGAAGATTATATTCAAAGCACCCACAGGGGGCACGGCCACACAATTGCCAAGGGAGCTGACATTAAACGAGCCATGGCTGAAATCTTCGGAAAGAAAACAGGTTTTTGCAAAGGCAAGGGTGGTTCCATGCATATAGCAGATTTTTCCGTAGGCATGCTTGGGGCTAACGGTGTAGTCGGAGGCGGTTTTACCATAGCGACGGGAGCTGCCTTGGCCATCAAAAAACAAAAAAGAGATAATGTATCAGTTGTATTTTTCGGAGACGGAGCATCTAACAGGGGTACATTTCATGAAGCACTGAATTTGGCATCTGCCTGGAAACTTCCCGTTATATATGTTTGTGAAAACAATCAGTGGGCATCCACAACTCCATACAGGACAACAACATCTGTCGAAGATATTTCTGCCAGGGCGGCAGGGTACAGTATGCCATCAAAAATTGTGGACGGTAATGATGTATTTGATGTATATGAAGGATTTCAGGAAGCATTGGCACATGTAAAGGCAGGCAAGGGACCATTCTTCCTGGAGGCAAAGACTTACAGAATAAAAGGCCACTTTGTAGGTGACCCGGAATTATACAGGACAAAGGAAGAAGTTCAAAAAGTTTATGAAGAAAACAATCCCATAACCAGGTTTGAACAAAAGGTCCTGAAGGATAACCTGTTAACAGAAGCCGACTTGGAAGCAATCAAAAACAAAGTGGAAAATGAAATAAAAGAAGCTTTGGAATTTGCACTGAACAGTGAATATCCGGAACCGTCAGAAATATTTGATGATTTGTATGTGTAGGAGGGTAAAATGAGACAAATAACATTTTCGCAAGCAACATTAGAAGCAATGGCTGAAGAAATGAGAAGAGATGAAAGAATTTTTGTTATTGGCGAAGATATAGTCAGACAGGGCGGGATTTTTGGCCAGTTCAAAGGATTGCCCGATGAGTTCGGTGACAGGATCATGGATACTCCCATTTCGGAAACAGCTATAGTTGGTAGCTGTATAGGAGCTGCCTTAGCCGGAATGAGGCCGGTTGCAGACATGCACTTTGCGGATTTTATGGGTGTGGCAATGGATGAAATCTTTAATCAAATGGCAAAGATCAGGTATATGTTTGGCGGGCAGACAACTGTTCCCATGGTTATAAGAGCTCCGGACGGTTTGTCTTTAAGTGCTGCAGCACAACATTCTCAAAGTATCGAAGCATGGTTTATGAATATTCCGGGCCTTAAAGTAGTTTCACCTTCAAATCCTGAGGATGCAAAGGGACTATTAAAGGCAGCATTGAGAGATGATAACCCTGTTATATATTTTGAAAATAAAATCTTATACCGTGAGTCAGGTCCCGTTCCGGATGGGGAAGTATTTGTACCTATCGGAAAGGCCAAGGTAGTAAAAGAAGGTAAAGATATTACTCTTATTTCGTATTCTATCGGTATGAAGACGGCTTATGAAGTAGAAAAACTATTGGAGAAGGACGGCATTGAAGCTGAAATAATTGACCTGAGGACCCTGGTTCCTTATGACAGGGATACAATACTGAATTCCGTTAAGAAAACCCACAGGCTGGCAATAGTTCACGAGGCAGTAAAACAAGGAGGGGTTGGTTCTGAAATAGCGGCATTTGTAGCAGAAGAAGCAATTGAATACTTGGATGCCCCCATCCTGAGGTTTGGTGCCCCCTTCACACCGGTTCCTTTTTCACCTCCGTTGGAAAATGAATATAGAATGAAGCCAAATAAGATAGCTGAAGCCATCAGGAAGGTAATCAAATAAAAGGAGGGTGAATATGGCTCGAGAATTGGTAATGCCAAAGTTAGGCTTAACTATGACACAAGGTACGGTAACCAAATGGTATTTTAATGAAGGTGACAGTGTTAATGAGGGAGACATACTGTATGAAGTCGAAACTGATAAACTGACCAATAAAATTGCAGCAGATACCAAAGGAGTATTAAGAAAGATATTTGTACATGCAGGTGAAACCGTACCCGTAAAATCCCTTATAGGCATAATTGGCGATGAAGATGAGGATATATCAGGCTTAATAAGTCAAACTAAAAAACCGGACGATGAAAATGGGCCAAAAACTGCCGAAGAGGCTCCAACCGCCCCTGAAAAGGAAGAAGTTTCGGTTAAGAAGAGCGATTATATCTTGGCAACACCCTATGCCAAAAAATTAGCTCATGAAAGAAATCTTGACCTGTCAAAAATTAATCCGACCGGCTTCAAGGGAGTAATTCTTGCCAGGGATGTTGAGCAATATAAGGAAACAAAGGTCAAGGCAACACCTACGGCAAGAAAAATGGCGGAACAAAGAGGAATTGACCTGGCAGATATTTATGAAGGAGCCAGAATCAGAAAATCTGATATACTTGCACTTGAAGAAAAACAAGGGGCGGCAGATAGCATTGACGTTCAGGAAGCAAGCACCATGCGAAAGATTATTGCTCAAAGGTTGAAAACAACTTGGGCAGGAACACCTATGGTCACATTCAACATGGAAGCAGATATGACAGAGCTGATTGCCCTTCGGGAAAAATTAAAACCAATTTATTTTCGTGATGGTTTAAAACTTACTTACAATCACATTATTATGAAGATACTGTCAAAACTGTTAATTAAGTACAAGGATTTAAATGCCAGCTTTGAAGATGATAAGATAATTTATCATAATAATGTGAACTTAGGTATAGCAGTTGATGTTCAAGGAGGCCTATTGGTTCCCAATGTAAAAGGCATTGAAAAAATGACTTTGATGGAAATTGCATCAAAAACCGAAAGACTAATTGAGAATGCCAGAACAAACCAATTGAATCCTGACGATTTAACCGGAGGAACATTTACGATTTCAAATATCGGCATGTTTGGCATGGATTCATTTACTCCCATTATCAATAAGCCGGAGGTAGCTATTTTAGGTATAAACAAAATTGCAGATAAAGCTGTAGTAATAAATAAGGAAATAACAATCAGACCCGTGATGAATTTAAGCTTAACCACAGATCACAGTCTGGTTGACGGCGCCTTGTCGGCCAGGTTCCTGAAAGAAATTGTAGATATGATAGAAAATCCCTATTTATTGCTTTAGCTAAAATGAGCATATTTAATATTGGCTTCTTATTTTTCTCTTGATTTATTATAATAAAGATAATTGATACAGGTATCAATTATCTTTATTTTTACAATCAATACAACAAATTTGACAAGCGGAATACTTTGTGGTATATTCGGGAGAAAATATCAGGGATGAGAAAAAAGCATGGAATAAGGTGGCAGTATGAGTTTAATACCAAAAGACTATCATTGGTCATGGAATAATTTTTTAACCGATGAAATCGTTATGGAACTAGATGGGATTGAAAAAAAAATAGGCACCAATATTAATCCTGAACGGGACAAGGTGTTGCGGTTTATGAAATGCAATCTTTATGATATAAAGGTTGTAATATTGGGGCAAGATCCCTACCCCGAAAAGGGAAAGGCAACGGGCCGGGCCTTTGAGGTGGGGGACTTGGTTTCGTGGAATCAGAAATTCAGGCAGGTATCCCTGAAAAACATAGTAAGGCTCCTATATAAAAATTACAATGGGATCACGGAGTACAAGGATATAAAAAAATTTTCGGAGATTCAAAAAGAAATAAAAGAAGGAAAATTTTCAATACTTCCTCCCAATGAAATTTTTGGATCATGGGAGAGTCAGGGGGTTCTTTTGCTGAATACCTATCTGTCGGTAGAAGCAGGCATAAGCAGGAGCCATATACCCATATGGGAAAACTTCAGCCGGGAATTATTGAAGTTCATCTCCCAAGAAAACAAAAATATCAGCTGGTTTTTATGGGGTAAGATGGCAGAAGACAAGAAGAGGTTTATACGGTACGGCAAATATTATGAAAGCAGGCATCCCATGATGTGTTCGGAATTTTACGAGGACGATTTCTTAAAGAATGACTGCTTTAAGGATACCATGAGTATCATTAACTGGAAAGATTAATCAGATACCAATCAGGCCCCTCTATGAGGGGCTTTAACATGGGGGAATTTACCATAAGCAGGTTTAAAGATATGGTACTCCTATATTGTCAAAAGGAGTTTGACTCTCCCATCCTCAAGGTATATAATTGGGAAAAAAGAGGATATACTTCAAAAATAGGGAAAGTTTCTCCGGTGCGAAGGATATCCCCAATAAATCAGATGGGAAGGTGAATTATGAGTGACTTATTAACTGAAGCAAAAGCTTTGCAAGACATTATAGTTAAAGACAGAAGGTACCTGCATCAAAATGCGGAACTCGGGATGGACTTGCCCGTTACTTCCGCATATGTGGCTAAGAGACTAAAGGAAATGGGATATGAGCCTCAAGTAATAAAAGGTGCCGGAGTAGTGGCATTGGCAGGCGGCAAGAAACCGGGAAAGACTATACTTTTAAGGGCTGATACGGATGCTTTGCCGATTTTGGAGGAAAATGACCTGGAATATAAGTCCAAAACCCAAAATATGCATGCATGCGGCCATGATGCCCATGCAGCCATGCTTTTGGGAGCTGCCCGGCTTTTAAAAGCCCATGAAGATGAAATAGAAGGCTGGGTAAAACTCTTGTTTCAGCCTGCCGAAGAAAGCTTGTCAGGAGCAAAAGCCATGATAGAAGCAGGTGTTCTTGAATCACCAAAAGTAGACGCTGCTTTTATGATTCATATATTTTCGGGTATGCCCGTAAAGGCCGGTACCTTGATTGTGTCAGACCCCGGGTACTCAACTGCTTCTGCGGACATGTTTCATATCGACATAAAAGGCAAGGGGGGGCATGGAGCAATGCCTCAGAGTTCAGTGGACCCCCTTAATGTGGCGGCCCATATTTTAATAGGTTTGCAGGAAATCATAGCAAGAGAGATTCCTCCTTCAAGCACGGCTGTAATTACAGTCGGTCAGATGCATGGGGGAAATGCTGCAAATATAATTCCGGACACAGCATTCCTTGAAGGAAGTATAAGAGCCTTTGACAAGGATGAGAGGGAGCTTATGAGAAACCGGGTTGTAGAGGTATCAAAAGGTTTAGCATCTGTATTCAGGGCAGAAGTTTCCATAGAATTTAGAATGGAGTGCCCCTCTGTATTTAATGATAAGGCCCTATCCGATTTAGCTTTAAAAGTTAATAAGGAAATGCTTGGGGAAAACAATGTTATCACATTTAAGGATGCTTTCCCGGGAGGCAAAATGACAGGCTCCGAGGATTTCGGATATATAAGCGAAAGGGTTCCTTCCCTAATTATGGCATTAGGAGGAGGTTCTCCGGAAGAGGGATACCCTTATCCCCAGCATCATCCAAAAGTTAATTTTAATGAAGATGTTTTTTATAAGGGCTCGGCAGTTTATGCAAATACGGCAATCCAGTGGCTGAAAAACAATAAATAGTATTAATGTAAGATTCTTCCCTTCGGCATTGATTAAAACCAGGATTTTTGGGCCTTGTGCCATATGGGAAGAATCTTTTTTATATAAAAAATCTGAATGTGAATTACGTACAAACGTATATAGTATTCGTTGCTTAACATACAGAAAAAATGTTGAAATTTCAATAAAAATTTCATTGCAAAACCCAGATGCCTGTGCTATAATTCCTTCTAAATAAAAAAAAGCCCAAATTCTTTATTAACAATCCAATATACAATAAGTTATTGCCTTTCTTTAAAATTTAAAGTAACTATCGACAATAACCCAAAAATGTTATTTTAATTTTAGATATAATTGGATGCAATTATTTTATTTCATTTAAAATAACTTTTCCTGGATTGTTCTAAAGGCGGGCAAGACAAGGAGGAAATATGAACGGATTAACAGCTATTCTGGTTATACTGATAGCATTTGCTATCGGTGATTATGTATCATTTAAAACAAATGCTACATTTTCAATGCTTTTTGTAACAGCGGTTATTTTTTTGGTGGCATTTTGGATGGGTTTGCCCCCGTCAATTTTTAGTGATTCAGGACTATTAATGGTTGGTTCATTAACAATGCCTTTATTGTTAACCAACATGGGAACCTTGATTAGCTTAAAAGAGTTGGCTAAACAATGGAAAACCGTGCTAATTGCCCTGGCAGCAGTTTTCGGAATAGGTATTCTTGTTTACCTTGTGGGAACACCAATATTTGGTAAGGCAATGGCAGCAGCAGCAGCGCCTCCCATTTCCGGTGGAGTGGTTGCAGCTCTTATAGTAAGTGAAGCTGCAAAAGCAAAGGGGCTCGAATCAATTGCGGTGTTTGCAACCTTGCTTCTTGTAACACAAACTTTTTTCGGAACACCTATTGCATCTTTTTGTCTCAAAAAAGAGGCAAGACGCGTATTGGAACTGAATAAAGGTGAAGTTTTGGAAGAAAAGACAGAAGAAACAGTGGACGAGCCCAAAAAACGAATCTTTCCTCCCTTGAGAAAGGAAATTCAAACCAGCTCCATATTATTGCTTAAGGTAGCATTTGTATCATATTTAGCGGTTAAAGTATCCGGGCTGACTAACGGGGCAGTTAATTCATTGATCATCTGTTTAATATTTGGTGTAATTGCAAGAGAAATAGGTTTTCTTGACAAGGATTCCATGACTGCTGCAAATTCTCACGGCTTTGTAATGATATGCCTGCTGACAGTTGTTTTTTCAAATCTTTCCAGTGCTACACCGGAAATGCTATTATCATTAATACTTCCAATTATAGGTACTTTGCTTTTGGGAGTTATCGGATTCTGCGTTTTTTCACCAGTTGTCGGCAAATTTTTGGGGATAGATAAATTTATGTCCATAGCCATAGGCTCTACCGCCTTGTTTGGATTCCCGGGAACCTTTATAATTTCAAACGAGGTTGCAAATGCAGTCGGGAAAACCCCGGAAGAACGTAAAATAATCCTGGATGCTATATTGCCAAAGATGCTTATCGCCGGTTTTGTAACAGTATCCATAGCATCTGTTGTACTTGCCGGAATCATGTCTAAATTAATTTAGTGAATGTTTACGGAGGAAGAAATGAATATTTTAGAACTGGCAAAAAAATATGATCAGTATACCAGGGACATGAGAAGAGAATTTCATATGTATCCTGAACTTAGTATGAAGGAAGTAAGAACTGCCAAGAGAATAAAAGAAGAATTGACTAAGCTAGGGATTCCTTTTGAATCAATCGGCGAAACGGGAGTTGTAGCAACCATTAAAGGTAAAAATGAAGGTAAGACTATTGCTTTAAGAGCAGATATTGATGCTCTTGAAGTAAATGAAGCCAGTAATGCCCCTTATAAATCCAAAAATGAGGGAATAATGCATGCATGCGGACATGATGCCCATGGTGCCATGCTATTAGGCGCAGCTCATGTTTTAAACGATATAAAGGATGACTTAAAGGGTACGGTTAAACTGATGTTCCAGCCCGGAGAAGAAGTAGCCCAGGGGGCAAAGGCTTTAATACAGGGAGGTGCCCTGGAAGGTGTTGACGAGGTATTTGGAATGCATGTTATGGGTAATATTCCCAGCGGTAAAATTGCTATAGGAGCGGGACCCCGAATGGCATCCTGCGATATGTTCAGAATAAAGGTTAAAGGCGTGGGGGGACACGGTTCCATGCCTAACTTAGGGATAGATGCTCTTGTGGCTGCAGCTGCCATTGTAATGAATTTGCAAACAATAGTGAGCAGGGAAACATCCCCTATGGAAAGTGTTGTTGTGAGCGTGGGCAAATTAGTTGCCGGAACCAGATTTAATGTAATAGCTGATGAAGCTGTAATGGAAGGAACAACCAGATGTTTCAGTTATGAAATAAGAGACCAGCTCCCATCCATGATGGAAAGGATAGTAAAATCAACAGCCGCAAGTTATAGGGCTGAAGCAGAATTTGAATATATAAATTTGACAGCTCCAACCATTAACAACGAAGAATCTACGGAAAGGGCAAGGAAAGCAATAGAAAAAATCATGTCTGAGGATGCCGTTATGGAAATGGCAAAAATGCCAGGTTCCGAAGATTTTTCCGAATATTTGGAGAAAGTTCCGGGGACATTTGTAATTGTGGGAACTGCAAATAAGGAAAAAGATACCTGCTATTCGAACCATCACCCAATGTTTGATATTGATGAGGATATGCTGGTATATGGGGTTGCTTTACACGCTCAATATGCATATGATTATTTAATGAACGAATAAAAAGATTTCTCCACCGATCCAAACAGAGATTGGTGTTAGCAGTTTCTTTGTACACAATAAAAAATTTGCGGGCAACTATAAACCGCAAATTTTTTATTGGATGGAAAGTCTTTATTATGCATTGGTTGCGGAGTTTATCAATTTGATAAGGGGATATTTTTTTATAGCAATTATCAAATAATAATAAATTTTTAATATATTGCCAAAAGATATTAAGATTTATTAAGAAATAAAGAATTCATTGAAATTTGAACCAGAAAATATTTTTGTCTCTTACGACAAATTATGATAACTTTTTCAAAGTCATGTTATTTCAATGATATCCTGTGTTCGCTGGCAATAATTACTATATATAGTATTTTATTGACATGTTTTATGGTTACTGCTACAATATGTAGTACAACATAAAATAACACAGGGAGAAAAGGGATATGATTAGGATATTAAAAAGAACCGGTAATATCGTTGATTTCGATGGTGATAAAATTACCAGCGCCATTATTAAGGCAATGAAGGAAACAAAGGATGGCGTTGATGAGGAATTAGCCAAAGAAATAAGCTTAAAAATTGAAAAAGAGCTTTCAGATAAAAACTTCCCCGTAGCTGTTGAAACGGTCCAGGATCTGGTTGAAAATTATCTCATGGACAGCGTCAGAAAGGATGTTGCCAAGAAATACATATTATACAGGTATGAGAGGGACAAGTCCCGAGATTCCAGGAAAAGAAGGGATAGCAAGCTTCTCAGCGAAGAATTCATCAGCAAATACAAACATATTGGTTCACCCATGAATCAGCTGGGAAACTTTGTTTACTACAGGACCTATTCAAGGTGGCTTCCGGAGGAAAGAAGGAGAGAATACTGGTGGGAAACGGTAAGAAGGGCCGTTGAATACAACTGCAGCTTAGTGCCTACAAAAAGAGAAGAAGCAGAAGAACTGTATGATAACATATTTAACTTAAGGCAGTTTTTATCCGGCAGGACATTTTGGGTGGGGGGAACACCCGTTTCATACAACTATCCCATGGCCAACTTTAACTGTGCATTTGAAATAATCAATGATTTCCATGCGTTCAGGGATTTGTTCTATCTTCTGATGATAGGCTCGGGAGTGGGCGTAAGGATATTAAAAAGCGACATAGAGCAGCTTCCCAAGGTGAGGGGTAATTATAAAATAATTCATGAAGACTACACCCCTGTGGAAAAATCCAGGAGGGAAGATAATACAAGCGTGGAGTTCAGCCACAACAACTCGGTAAGAATAACCGTGGGCGACAGCAAGGAAGGATGGGTCCAATCCCTTGACTATTTCTTCAGCTTTATAACTTCAAGCGAATACAGGAATATTAATACAATAATAATAAATTACAACAATGTAAGACCCAAGGGAGAAGTATTAAAGACTTTCGGAGGAACTGCCAGCGGCCACTCAAGCATGAAAAATATGTTTACAAAGATAGACATGGTTATTAAAAAGCGAGGGGCCATTGAAGGCAAGGACAGGTTTAAGCTGAAACCCATCGATTGTCTAGACATTGCAAACATAATCGGGGAGAATGTTGTGGTCGGCGGTGTCAGGAGGACGGCAGAAATCATGCTTATCGACTATGACGACACGGACTGTATCGAAGCAAAAAGCAAGCTCTATAAGCAGATAGACGGCCAGTGGATTGTGGATAAGGACATCATTCACCGCTCAATGAGCAACAATTCCATTTATTACAGGAAGAAACCCACCCGTGAGCAGTTGAAGTGGCAAATCGAGCAAATGCGCTATTCCGGGGAGCCGGGATGGGTTAATGAAGAAGCGGGCAGAAAAAGAAGGCCCAATATGAACGGGGTTAATCCCTGCGGTGAAATACTCCTTGATAATAAGGGACTTTGCAATTTGACAACCGTTAATGTTTATGCCTTTGTGGATAAGAACGGAAAACTGGATGAACAGGGACTCTTAAGAGCCCAGCGCCTGTCAGCCAGGGCGGCTTACAGGATGACCTGTGTGGAGCTTGAACTGTCTCAGTGGGACAGGGTGCAGCAAAGGGATAAGCTGACAGGATGCTCCCTCACCGGATGGCAGGACATGGTTAATGCCGTAGGCCTGACCAGGGACCAGCAGGCAGCCTTATTAAGAAAATTAAGGGATGCAGCCTACAATGAAGCGGAAAGATATGCCGCAGAAATCGGTGAAAAACCGCCTCTCCTGGTTACCACCATCAAGCCTGAAGGTACCTTGTCACAGCTTCCGGGAGTTTCCAGCGGCATTCATTATTCACATGCTCCTTATTTCATAAGAAGAATAAGAATAAACAGCCACGACCCCTTGGTTAAGGTTTGTGAAGAATTAGACTATCCCATATATCCGGAAGTAGGCCAGGATATTAAAACATGTACAACAAAGGTTATTGAGTTTCCTCAGAAGGCTCCTGCAGGAAAGACCAAGTATGATGTAACGGCAATTGAGCAGCTGGAAAACTATAAACTCTTCATGGAAAATTACGTTCAGCACAACTGCTCCATTACGGTTCATGTAAGGGAACATGAATGGGATGAAGTTGAGCAGTGGGTATGGGATAATTGGGATGATATCGTTGCAATTACCTTTATTTCATTGGATGACAGCTTCTACCAGCTCATGCCCTATGAAGCCATAACCGAAGAAGAATACAACAGAAGAGTAAAAGAAATGAAACCTTTTATTCCGTCCCTTTTAAGCAAGTATGAGGTTCAGGAAGAAGTCCTGGATGTGGGAAGTGACGGCTGTGACAATGGAATTTGCCCCATAAGGTAAAATTTAAGTCTTAATCAGTCCCGTGGTGTAAAACCCGGGACTCTTTAATTTATTGTCGGATATTGTGATTGTTTTGGCAAACATTCTTTGCTATAATACTTGTAAAGGTAAGATTGTTTAAAATATTACCAAAATTCAATTAAGAGGTATAGTTTGAGAGATGGAAGTAATAATTAAAAACAATTATCAGGAAGTAAGCCGCTTGGCTGCAGCTTATTTAATGAAGACGGTTGAAATGAAAGAAGATGCCATAATAGGTCTTCCAACAGGATCAACCCCCTTAGGGATGTATAAGGAAGTTATCGATAACTACAAGGGCAGGATTTCATTTCAAAAGGTACGGACATTTAATCTTGACGAATATGTAGGTCTGGACAGGACCAATGTAAACAGTTACCGCTATTTCATGGATGAAAATTTATTTTCTCATATAGATATAAAAGAAGAAAATATACACATTCCAAACGGAGTTGCCCCGGATTTGGAACAAGAGTGCAGGAATTATGAAGAGCTTTTAAAAACAAGAGGTAGGATGGACATAATCTTTCTTGGAATAGGCCAGAACGGTCACATTGGTTTTAATGAGCCCGGTGATTGTTTTGAGCCTTACACCCATATAGTAAGGCTTACAGAGAATACCATCAATGCCAATAAAAGATTTTTTGATGATATTGAAAAGGTACCTAAAACTGCCATTACCATGGGCATCAAAACAATTCTGTCAGCTAAGAAAATAGTATTGCTGGCAACGGGCAGTTCAAAGGCAGAAGCAATATTTAAAACAGTAAAAGGAAAAATAACCCCCCGGGTTCCTGCCTCCATATTGCAGCTCCATGATGACGTAACCTTGATTATCGATGAGGAAGCTGCAAAATTAATGTAATATTAATGTTAGAAATCAGGCAAAAGTGGTATAATAATACTGATGACCGGCAGGAGTTAATATGTTTGATATACAGGAAGAATTGAAGGCGCTGCCCGATAGCCCCGGTGTTTACCTGATGAAAAATGCCTTCGGGGAAATCATCTATGTGGGTAAGGCTAAAAACTTAAAAAAAAGGGTGAGACAATACTTTCAATCCAAAAATCATATACCGAAAATTCAGGCTATGATAAAAAATATTTCTGAATTCGAGTATATAATTACGGATAATGAAGTTGAAGCCCTGATACTGGAAGCAAATTACATAAAAAAATACAGGCCTAAATACAATACCCTTTTAAGAGACGACAAACAATACCCATATATTAAAATATCCGTTCAGGAAAAATACCCAAGGATTTACAAGGTAAGAGAAGTAAAAAGAGACGGGGCAAAATATTTCGGGCCCTATCCCAGTGCCTATGCGGTAAATGAAATAATAGACATCATAGGAGACTTGTTCAAACTCAGGAAATGTTCTTTAAAGCTTGACGGCACCAGGAAATGTCAAAGACCCTGCATGTATTATCATATAAACAGGTGTACTGCCCCATGCATGGGAAACGTTGACATGGAGGAATACAGGGAAGAAGTTAGAAAGGCGGCCGAGTTTTTGACGGGCGGCGAAGATATTATCAAGTCCTTAACCGAAAAAATGCTCAAGGCTTCCGAAAATATGGACTACGAAGAAGCTGCCAAATACAGGGACAGGATTAAAGCCCTTGAAGTCATCTCCCAAAAACAAAAGATAGCATCCGCAGCCGGCATCGACCAGGATGTTATCGGCAGTGCAATTGGTATCAACGAGGCCTGCATACAGATTTTCTTCATAAGAAACGGCAAAATTACAGGCAGCGAGCATTATTTGCTCACTAATATCGAAAATGAAACAAGAGAGCAAATAATCAGTTCATTTTTGACTCAATTCTACACCGGCACGGTATACATACCCAAAGAAATATACATTGAAACCCAAATTGAGGATATGGAGGTCTTCGAGAAACTCTTATCCCAAAAAAGAGGAAACAAGGTGACCATAAAAGTGCCCCTTAAGGGAGAAAAGAGCATGCTTATTAAAATGACTAAGAAAAATGCTCTTGAGATACTGGAAAAGGGAAGCCAAAGGATCAGGAAAAACATTGAAGAAAGCATGAAGGCTCTTGAAGGTCTTAAGGACTTACTGGGGTTGGACAAAATTCCCGAAAGAATTGAAGCTTATGATATTTCAAACATACAAGGGGTCCAATCCGTAGGCTCCATGGTCGTGTTTGAAAGAGGAATACCCAGTAAAAGCAATTACAGGCGTTTCAGAATAAAAACCGTGGAGGGGCCAAACGATTATAAAAGCATGGAAGAAGTGCTGGAAAGAAGAATAAACAGGGGTTTAAGCGAAGAAAAAGAGGGTTTCCATAAAATGCCGGACTTGATTTTAATTGACGGAGGAAGAGGCCAGACTAAGATAGGGGAAGAAGTGGTAAGAAGTTTTGGCTTAAGAATTCCGGTGTGCGGTATGATTAAAGATGAAAAGCACACGACGAGGGGCCTGATATTTGAAAACGAGGAAATTGAGCTCAAGAAAACAGATCCGGTTTACCAGTTGATTTACAGGATTCAGGAAGAAGCTCACCGGTTTGCCATTGATTATCACAGGAATTTAAGAGACAAGACCCTGTTTAAATCGGAGTTGGACAATATTGAACTCATAGGAGAAAAAAGAAAAATAAACCTATTAAAAGAATTCGGGTCTGTTGAAAATATAAAGACCAAAAGTGTGGAAGAACTTTCCACTGTGTCCGGCATGAACACCAAGGCAGCAGAGGCGGTATACAATTATTTTCACAAGAAAAAAAGCTAGAAGCATAAGTTCATGATTACTTAATATATAGAGGGATGGTAGGCTATGCAGTATGTAAAGCTTGAAGATTTAGTCGCTTATACGGAAATAGAGCCGGTTTATTATCCGGAAGATGTTCAATCCAGAATATATACACCCGATATAGTCAGACCGGGTCTTCAAATGGCGGGATATTTTGAATGGTTTTCCTTCGAGCGGGTTCAGGTGATGGGAAAGGCGGAAACCCTGTACTTAAGGACCCTGGATGAAAAAGTAAAAAATGAAAGATTGGATAAATTTTTCAGCTTTCCCATACCGGCTTTGATTGTAGCCAATGAAATGGAAGTTGATGACATCATTATTCATTATGCAAAAAAATACAAAAGACCGGTTTTTAAATCAAACCAGAGAACAGACAAATTAGTAAACATAATGATCAACTTCCTGGAAGAGGAATTGGCTGAAGAAACGACCCTGCACGGGGTTTGTCTGGAAGTTTTCGGGGTGGGAGTATTCATAAGGGGTAAAAGCAGCATCGGGAAAAGCGAAACAGCCCTGGAACTGATAAACAGAGGCCACAGGCTTGTTGCCGACGATGCGGTAATTATCAAAAAGGTTGAGGGGGGCCTGAAGGCAACATGTCCCGAGCTAACCCGCCACCTGATGGAAATAAGGGGTATAGGCATACTTGATATTCAGCATTTATTTGGGGTAGGCTCCATAAGGATAGAGCAGTTCATAGAATTGGTGGTTGATTTGGAAGAATGGGATGACAATAAGGAGTATGACAGAATTGGCAAGGACGAAGAATATACGGAAATATTGGGCATCAAGGTACCTAAGGTAATCATTCCCGTAAGGCCCGGAAGAAACACTTCAGCCATCATTGAGATAGCTGCCAAGAATTACAGGCAGAAACTCTTAGGTTTCAACCCCCTTGAAAGCTACAACAAGAAATTCAGGAACCTGATTCAAAAACAGTGACCTATTTTTCTTGTTGCAATAAAAATCCATATACGGTATAATTTAATGAGTATTGGTCATAATCAATATTCATGGTTACAATTATAATATATAGGAGGATATACAAATGTCAAAAGTCATGAAATCTATGGACGGAAATACCGCTGCAGCGTACATAGCATATGCCTTTACCGAAGTAGCAGCTATTTTCCCCATAACACCTTCATCACCTATGCCTGAGCATATTGACGAATGGGCGGCACATGGTCAGAAGAACATTTTTGGACAGACGGTAAGAGTAACCGAGCTTGAATCAGAAGCCGGTGCTGCAGGTGCTGTTCATGGTTCCTTACAGGCAGGAGCACTTACATCAACTTTCACAGCTTCTCAGGGACTCTTGCTAATGATTCCTAACATGTACAAAATTGCAGGAGAATTATTGCCTGGAGTATTCCATGTTACCGCAAGAGCAGTTGCAGGTCATGCTCTGTCAATATTCGGAGATCATTCGGACGTAATGGCTGCAAGACAAACAGGTTTTGCAATGTTAGCTTCAGGAAGCGTTCAGGAAGTAATGGATATTTCTGCAGTAGCCCACCTTGCAGCTATCAAATCCAGAGTACCATTCCTCAACTTCTTCGATGGATTCAGAACATCCCATGAAATTCAAAAAATAGAAGTACTGGACTATGCAGACTTGGCTAAGCTGGTTGACATGGATGCTGTCAATGAATTCAGAAAGAGATCATTGAATCCGGAACATCCCGTTACAAGAGGAACTGCTCAAAATCCTGATATTTTCTTCCAGGCTAAGGAAGCTTCAAACAAATATTATGAAGCTGTTCCCGATATAGTAAATGATTACATGAAGGAAATAAGCAAGCTTACGGGAAGAGAATACAAACCCTTTGTATACTACGGTGCAGAAGACGCAGACCGCATAATAGTTGCCATCGGCTCTGTAACGGAAACAGCAAAAGAAGTTATAGATTACCTGAATGCAAAGGGAGAAAAAGTTGGTATAGTAATAGTTCATTTGTACAGGCCTTTCTCGGAAAAATATTTCTTTGATGTTATGCCCAAGACTGTTAAAAAAATAGCAGTATTAGACAGGACCAAGGAGCCCGGTTCGGTTGGTGAACCCTTGTACCTGGATGTAAAAGCAATGTTCTACAACAAGGAAAATGCACCTCTGATCGTTGGTGGAAGATATGGTCTGGGTTCAAAAGACACGACTCCTGCACAAATATTTGCCGTATTTAACAACCTTAAAGCTGATGAACCAAAGGACGGCTTTACAATAGGCATCGTTGATGACGTAACATTCAAATCTTTGGAAATTCCTGAAGTTATAAACGTATCAGCTCCCGGTACCGTTAGATGTAAATTCTGGGGACTTGGGTCTGACGGAACAGTTGGCGCCAATAAGGATGCCATAAAGATCATAGGTGACAACACAGACATGTATGCACAGGGTTATTTCTCATATGACTCCAAGAAATCAGGCGGTGTTACGGTATCTCACCTGAGATTCGGTAAATTCCCCATCAGGTCAACTTATTTGATAGATGAAGCAGACTTTGTTTCACTTTCACAGCAGTCATATGTGGATAAATACGATGTGCTTGAAGGATTGAAAAAAGGCGGTACCTTCCTCTTGAATACCATCTGGTCAAAGGAAGAACTGGATAAATACCTACCTGCCAAATACAAGAGATACATGGCTGAAAATAACATCAACTTCTATACTATCAATGCAACCCAGATAGCCAGAGATTTAGGACTGGGCAACAAGACAAACATGATAATCCAGTCGGCATTCTTTAAATTAGCAAATGTTATTCCTATAGATGATGCGGTTAAATACTTGTATGAAGCCATTGAAGAATCCTACGGCAGAAAAGGCGATCTAGTTGTTCAAATGAATAAAGCCGCAGTTGATAAAGGTATTACGGATCTTGTAAAGATAGATATACCGGAAGAATGGAAATATGCCGTTGATGACAATAAAGTAAAGGGCGGCTTGGCAGAAGTTTATACCGAAGATGAGAAACCTGACTTTGTTAAGAATGTTGCGGATGTCATGAACAAGCAGCAAGGAGATAAGCTGCCGGTAAGCACATTTGTAGACAGAGAAGACGGTACCTTCCCGCCCGGAACAGCTGCATATGAAAAGAGAGGAATTGCCGTAACTGTTCCAAGATGGATTCCTGAAAACTGCATACAATGTAATCAGTGTTCATTCATATGTCCACATGCCGTTATAAGACCTACCCTTCTGGATGCAAATGAAAAAGTAAATGCACCGGAAGATTTTGTAACTGTAAAAGCTGTAGGCAAGGGCTTGGAAGGACTGGAATACAGAATTCAAATAAGCACCCTTGATTGCACCGGTTGCGGAAACTGTGCAGATATCTGCCCGGGCAAGAAAGGCAACAAGGCTTTGGTAATGGTTCCCATTGCTGAAGAAGTTGATAAAGAAGTTCCAAACTGGAGATATGCAACAGAAAAAGTTACAATAAAAGATAATTTGATGGATAAAGGAACAGTAAAAGGCAGCCAGTTCTGCAAACCATACCTTGAATTCTCAGGAGCATGTGCAGGCTGCGGTGAAACTGCATACATTAAGACCATCACTCAGCTCTTTGGCGACAGGATGATGATTGCAAACGCAACAGGCTGTTCATCAATTTGGGGAGCCTCCGCACCTTCAACTCCATATACAAAAGATTCTAAGGGGAAAGGACCTTCATGGGCAAACTCCTTATTTGAAGACAATGCTGAGTACGGATACGGAATGGCAACAGCCGTAAGACAAATCAGAGACGGCATCCAGTTGTCAATGGAAGAGCTGTTGGAAAAGAACATTAAGCCTGAATTGAAAGAAGCAATACAAGAATGGATCGCAAACAGAGAATCAGGCGAAGGATCAAAGGCAGCCAGCGCCAAGGTTCTTGAAGTTCTTGAAGGATATGAACCATGTGATGAATGTGCTCAGGCAATCAAGAACATTTTAGACAAGAAAGATTACCTGGTTAAGAAGTCACAATGGATAATCGGCGGTGACGGATGGGCATACGATATAGGATATGGCGGACTGGACCATGTACTGGCATCCGGAGAAGATGTGAATGTACTGGTACTTGATACCGAAGTTTACTCCAATACAGGCGGTCAGTCATCAAAGGCAACTCCTACCGCATCAGTGGCAAAATTTGCTGCAGCAGGTAAGAGAGTAAAGAAGAAAGACCTTGGATTGATAGCGGCAACTTATGGCTATGTATATGTAGCCCAGGTTGCAATCGGGGCAAACATGAATCAGTTCCTGAAAGCAGTACAGGAAGCAGAAAGCTATCCGGGACCATCACTGATTATAGCTTATGCACCATGTATCAACCATGGAATTAAAGCCGGAATGGGCAAGACAGTTGAAAGAGAAAAATTAGCCGTTGAAGCAGGATACTGGCATCTGTACAGGTACAATCCGCTTCTCAAGGAAGAAGGAAAGAATCCGTTCGTATTGGATTCCAAGGCACCAACGGCATCATTCAGAGAATTCCTTGAAGGCGAAGTAAGATATGCATCATTGAAGACTACCTTCCCGGAAATTGCTGAAGAACTGTATGTCAAGGCTGAAAAAGATGCCAGGGAAAGATATGAAAGCTATGTAAGAATGGCTGAAATGAAGTATTAATAATAAAGCAAAACAAAAAGACAGGTTCGCCTGTCTTTTTTGTATAGGAAGCTTATTTTTTGAAATAATAAAAATAAACTTCACTTAAGGAGACAATATGGATAATAAAGCAAAACCTGACGACAGAAGAGACAATGTAGAAAGAATTCAGTTCAATATTGACAATACCATAAAAAATTACAGGGAAACGGAGGATGCAATCAAACTAGCCGAAGACGAAAAACAAAAACGAGAGCTGGAAGAAAAAAACAAAAGGCGGGCCCAGGCCTTGAAGGGTATGCGTGAAGAAATCAGGGAGGAGGCCCTAGACAGGAAAAACCAATATAAATAAAAACCAGGGACATTCTTTCCAAGGGGTAAAGATTGTCCCTTTTCTTATGGGAAGTTATTTTGTTTAGTTTTTGTTTCTTGCAGAATAAAGCCATATGCAATATAATTAGTTATAAACTAATTTTGAAAGGGTCTAAGAATGATAAAGATTAAAATAGAAGAAGCAGCCGACATTTTAAATGCCCCTTGCATTGGAACCTGTCATTGGGACAAGCTAATAGAAGGTGTGAGCATTGACTCAAGAAATGTTAAAGAGAACAATCTTTTCGTACCAATAAAGGGAATGACCGTCAACGGTCACTCTTTTGTCCAGGATGCCATCAAAAAGGGGGCAATTGCAAGCTTGTGGAATAAAGACGAGCCAAACCCTCCTGAGGATATAGCCCTTATTTTAGTTGAAGATACGGTAAAAGCCCTCCAGGATCTTTCCCGTTATTACAGAAACAAACTGAATGTCAAAATAGTGGGGGTTACGGGCAGCAACGGAAAAACATCCACAAAGGATATCACTGCCGCCATACTGTCTCAAAAGTATAAAACACAAAAAACCCTTGGAAACTACAATACGGAAATTGGTGTGCCCTTTACCCTTCTTTCCCTGGATGATGATTGCCAGGCTGCCGTAATAGAAATGGGTATGGAAAGGAAGGGGGATATCGAGTTTTTGACGGATTTGGTCCAGCCGGATATAGCAATTATAACCAGTGTAGGTTTAGTCCACATAGACAATTTTGCTTCCATTGAAGAAATAGCCGGGGCCAAGCTTGAAATAGCCAAAGGGATTAAAGACGGCGGTTTATTAATATATTACGGTGATGACCCTTTGATTCAAGAAACCGTGAGAAATACCAGGATTAAAGAAAGTATACGAAGGCAGACCTTTGGTTTGAACAGAAACAATACCCTGTGGCTGAAGGACTTCAGGCAGGATTTAAAAGGCATAACAATCAAAGTGAGCGATGAAAGCCTTGATGAGCTCCATATAGATATTTTAGGCAAGCACCAGGCTTTAAATGCCATGGCGGCAATTCTGGCCGCTAAGGAATTGGGAATGGGGCCGGAAGAAATCCGGCCAGGACTGTTAAAAATTGAAAAAACAGGTCTAAGGAATGAAGTTATAAAAATAAACAGTTGCAATATATTAAATGACTGTTATAAATCTAATCCCGTAAGCATCAGTGCAGCTTTGGATATTTTTGATTTATTCGATTCAAAAAAGAAGATTGCCGTCTTGGGGGACATGCTGGGCTACAGGGAAATGAGCCATGATGTCCACTACCAGGTAGGCAGGGATTTATACCCCCATCATATCGATGAGCTGGTTACCATTGGCCAGGAAGCCAAGTTTATAGCCAGGGGGGCCAGGGAAAATACAAATATAAAAAATATAGTGGAATTTGATACAAAAGAAGAAGCAGCCACATATTTGAAGAAATACCTTACTGAGGACTGCACAATTTTGGTTAAAGGCTCAAGGTTTTTAAAACTTGAATATATAGCAAATAAATTAAAGGAGTGGGGAAATGAATAAAACAAGGTTGGCAATATTGTTTGGGGGTAAATCCACTGAATACCCCGTTTCACTTCATTCAGCAGCGGCAATAATCGACAATGTTCCCAAGGATTTGTATGAAGTGACCCTGATCGGAATCACAAGGGAAGGCAAGTGGCTTCATTACGAAGGAAGCACGGATAAAATAAATGATGATACCTGGCACGAAGGTCCCTTGAGTCCCGTCCTCTTGAGCATGGGGGAATTTAAAGGCTTAATTAAGCTGAATGAAAGCGACAATACCTATGAGAAGATTGAAATCGACTGTATTTTTCCCGTTCTTCACGGAAGAAACGGAGAAGACGGCACAATTCAGGGTATGTGCCAGATGGCAGGTATTCCATATGTAGGCTGCGACATGACTTCTTCCGCCCTGGCCATGGACAAGGAATACACCCACATGATATGCGAGATGTCAGGAATTAAAACTGCTCCTTATATGACAGCGGTAAAACATAAGGGCTTGAACATAAAAGACTTATATGAGGAAACCGTTAAAAAACTGTCCCTACCCATTTTCATTAAGCCTGCCAACAGCGGTTCTTCCATCGGTATAAGCAAGGTAAGAAGCTATGATGAATTTGAAAAGGGTCTTATGGAAGCCTTTGAACATGACAGAAAAATTATTTTGGAATCAAATATAGAAGGCTTTGAAATCGGTTGTGCCGTCGTTGGGAACGATGACCTTGTAATTGGTGAGGTTGATGAAATAGACACCAAGAATGACTTTTTTGATTATGAGGAAAAGTATTCCCAGCGTAATTCAAAAATCCATTGTCCTGCCCGAATAAGCGATGACCTTAAAGCCCAGGCAAAGGAAATTGCGGCAAAGGTCTACAAGGCATTGGGCTGCAGGGGACTTTCCAGGATAGATATGTTTTTAACTCCCCAGAATGAAATTTATTTAAATGAAGTAAATACAATCCCAGGCCTTACAGGCTTAAGCAGGTATCCTTCCATGCTCAAAAAAATAGGCATTGAATACAAGGACTTGATAGTAAAATTAGTGGATTTGGCAATGGAATGATGTGAATGGCAAATTGAATTTGATTAATCTTCTCTCTTAAGGATTTGTTCCTGGGCAGCTGCCGTAAATATGGTATTGCTTATATTATTGATAAACTTCCCGAGGATGAGCTGGTCTTTTGCATCCATTTCATCTATCAGTATGATGCCCAGTAAGGTTGATAAAAGAACAAATTGTTTCGGCGGCAGACTGATTATGCGTGTAATAAGGGCCTTGCAGACATTATGTGTCTTCTTTTTGATTAAATTATCATGAGGGTAATCAACATTTGATTTGTCCATAACACTTCCCCTTTAAACATACTAAATTAATATATGTTTTAACCTTTCCAAGGTTACCGGTATATAAATAAGAACAAAAAAGAGAACGGATTTCCGTTCTCTTAATTACTTTTGGAAATTTTATTTAAGTCCAAGTATTACACGTGCTTCGTCAGGTGTTGCAACCTCACGGCCGAATTCCCTCGACAGGTTTGCTATTCTTTCTACCAATTGAGCGTTTGATTTGGCAAGTTCGCCCTTCCTGTAGTAAATATTGTCTTCAAATCCTGTCCTTACATGGCCGCCCAACATTATTGCAGCCATGTTTATGGGCAGCTGGAATCTTCCTACTGCGGCAGCAGTCCATGTTGAGCCTGCAGGTATTGATTCCACCATGTACAACAAGTCTCTCAGTTCAGCCCCCATGGCTCCCGGTACTCCAAGCACAAAGTCAAAGTGCAGGGGGGCCTTAAGTATGCCTTGCTTAAGCATCCTTATGGCATTGTCAACCATACCCTTTTCAAAGCATTCCAACTCAGGCTTAACCCCAAGTTCATACATACGTTTAGCAAATATTTTGATGGTATCTTCGGTATTCATGAAAACATCGCTGCCAAAGTTGCATGTTCCCATGCTGAGTGTTGCCATTTCAGGCTTTAATTCTATGGGTTGCATTCTTTGCTCAGGCGTGTGCCAGGTTGCTCCTCCCGTGGAGGGCTGGAAAATGATGTTGCATTTTGCTTCGATTTTTTCTTTGATTGCCTTGTAGTACTTATAGTCCTGGGTAGGTTTACCCTCTTCATCCCTGGCATGTACATGCACCATGGATGCCCCTGCCAGGTAGCATTCATAGGCAGCCTGGGCGATTTCATCCGGTGTAAGCGGCAGATTGGGTTGTTGTTCTCTTGTAACTTCTGCTCCCGTAAGGCAAGCAGTAATAATTAATTTTTCCATTGTAACCTCCATTAAAATTTTTTGCCTAAGTGTATTCTACCTTATAAATTCAAGATAGTCAACCATATGTCAATTTATATCATGATAAATGGATGTTTCGACACAAATCAAGGTTTAATAATAAAAAAGGTTTAATTAATTGCTGCAACTGCTATGCTTTGTTGACTATTTACTAAAAAAATGATAAAATAAAATTCTAACAGACATATTAAACAAGCTTTTTAAAAACTTGACTTTTAGGCCCCATGGGCCATCAGAGGGGAAAGAAGGAATTAAAATTCTAAAATCCAAAAATTACATTCCAGTATTGTTATTATTAATCATTATAGGCATAATAAGTATAGTTATTTTACTGAATACCCAAAATGAAGAAAATAATGATATTTTTCTTACCGATGAAGAAAAAGCATGGCTTGATGAGCACAAGGGCCAAATTAAAATCGGTTATACAACAGATTATCCTCCGGTGGAATTCTTGGAAAACGGACAATATGCAGGTATTTCAGCGGATTATTTTAATTTGTTGGAAAAGAAGCTTGGCATAGATATTCAAATGGTCCAGTTTGATAATTTTGATGAGCTTATGAAGGCGGCTCTGAATAGGGAGTTGACGGGAATAACGGCTGCAACAAAAACTCCACAGAGAAGCCAGTATTTTGAATTTACCCTACCCTACATAGATAACCCCAACGTAATTATTACTCGAAAAAACTTTTCTGAAAAGCTGACATTTGAGAAGCTTTCCAATGCCAGTATGGATATATTGGTAGTCGAAGGTTTTGATATTATTGAATTCTTGAATGAAGAATTCCCGAGGCTTGAATACAGAACAGTCAAGTCTCCCAGTGACGGTATAAGGATGGTGGCCTTTGGTGAAGCCGATGCCATGATTGTGGAGATAATGAGTGCAACGGCAGTCATTGAAAGGGACAATATTTCAAATCTTATTATAAATGTTGAAACCCCCTATGAGTCCAGCCTGTCTATAGCGGTCAGAAACGATTGGCCTATCTTATGTGAAATCTTCAATAAAGGCTTAGCCCAGATCACAAAGCAGGAGAAAAAGGAAATAGAGCAAAAATGGATGGGTCTTCAACAGGAAAGCCTGTTTCATAAAACATATTTTTGGATAGGTATTTTAGCTTTTGTTTTGCTCTTGTTAGCAATTATAATTGTTATACTGGCATGGAATGCCAGTTTAAAATCAGCCGTGGAAGAAAAAACCAGGGAGATAGAAAAATCAAAAAAAGAGCTCATGTGCAAGACATACCGGGATAAGCTGACAGGACTCTACAACAGGACCTATATGGCTGAAATTTTAGAAAAATTAAAAACTGAAAACAACCTGCCCTTTTCGATTCTTCTTGCCGACTTAAACAGTCTCAAGATTACCAATGATATATTTGGTCACGAAGTAGGAGACCAGGTGTTAATCAGGGTGTCAGACATAATAAGAGAAAATATCAAGGACAATCATGTTGCCTGCAGGATAGGGGGAGATGAGATAGTAATATTGATGCCTTCGACCACTGAGGAAGAAGCCGTCAATATTTTGGAAAACATTCAAAAGGCGGCTCTTGATGCAAAGGAAGATCCCATCAAACCCCTTGTAGCCCTGGGTTGTGCCACAACATACGAGGAGGATTACAATGGATTCAGCAAACTTTTCAATTTGGCTGAAGACAGGATGTATGCCAATAAAATAGCCAACAGTGAAAGGGATTATGACCTTATGATAAACTCAATCAAGAACAATCTCTACAATAATCCATATGAAAGCAGGGACCACTATGACAGGTTGGTGGCCATGTGCAGGCAATTGGGAGAATTTTTAAATATGGATAAAAGGGATATCGAAAACCTTGTTTTGCTGGCAGAGTATCATGACATAGGTAAAGCCGGACTCGTTACCGAACTCTTTAAGAAGAAAGGCCCCTTGACTCCCGATGAATGGTACAGGACAAAAAGACACCCGGAACTTGGATTTAAGATAGTGAGTGCATCTGCGAAACTCTTTCATATCGGTAAGGGTATTTTTGCCCATCATGAAAGGTGGGATGGAAGCGGATACCCCCAGGGCTTAAAAGGTGAAGAAATACCATTTATAGCAAGATTATTCTCCATAGTGGAAGCATATGACGTTATGACCCATGAAAGACCATATAAGAAGACTTTTACAAAAGAGCAGGCTATTCAGGAGTTAATTGATAATGCCGGGACTCAATTTGACCCGGCTCTTGTCGAAATGTTCGTCAAGTATATAGGCAGTCTGGAATATGCTAACGTTACATGCGGCTGATTTTCAATTAATTTCCTTGACTTAAGCTCTGTTAAATGCTATTATGAAACCACTTATCGAGAACTTATCCGTATTTTTCCACATTTAATCAAGAAAATATCCATGGAGGTTATATGGACCTTAAAAGTTTAAAACTTTTTGAACTCAAGGCATTGGCCAAGTCAAAAGGTATAAGGGATGCTTATAAATATAAGAAAGATGAATTAATTTTAAAACTGAATGAATTGGAAACAAAGGCCGAAAATAAAGAGGATAGTGAGAAAATAAATAATTTGCAAAGTTTCGAAGAAGCGGTGGAGACAGAGCAAACGACGGAATTACCTGATAAGATTGTTGAAGAAATTGAATCAAGCGGAACTGAAGCTTTGAAGGTGACAGGTATTCTTGAAACCCATGTGGACGGATACGGTTTTTTGAGAATCCATAACTACCTTACCAGTGATGATGATGTCTACATATCCCCTTCACAAATAAGAAGATTCCATATGCAAACCGGTGACAAGATTACAGGTATTACAAGACCTCCAAAACAGGGAGAAAAATTCAAAGCCCTGCTCTACGTTAAGGAAATAAACGACGAAGACCCGGAATTAGCAAGAAACAGAAAAGATTTTGATTCCCTGATCCCTATATATCCCAACGAAAGAATCAAGTTAGAAATATCACCGATTGATATAGCAATGAGAATCATTGACTTAATAGCCCCAATAGGGCGGGGTCAAAGGGGTATGATAGTAGCTCCTCCAAAAGCAGGTAAAACAACAATTCTGAAAAACATAGCCAACAGCATTGCTGAAAACTATCCTGAAATAGAAATCATAATGCTCTTAATAGATGAACGTCCCGAAGAAGTAACCGACATGCAGCGTAACGTAAAAGGTGATGTTGTCTATTCAACCTTTGACGAGCTGCCCAAAAACCACATAAAGGTAGCCGAAATGGTCCTTGAAAGGGCAAAAAGACTGGTTGAACACGGGAAAGATGTGGTTATCTTATTGGACAGCATAACAAGACTTGCCAGGGCTTATAACCTGACCATCACACCTACGGGAAGAACCTTGTCCGGCGGCCTTGATCCCGGAGCCTTATACGGCCCTAAGAGATTTTTTGGAGCTGCCAGGAATATTGAAAACGGCGGAAGCCTGACCATACTTGCCAGCGCATTAATAGAAACGGGAAGCAGGATGGATGATTTGATATTTGAAGAGTTCAAGGGAACAGGCAACATGGAAATCCACTTGGACAGGAAGCTTTCAGAAAAAAGGGTCTTCCCTGCCATTGATATCAGCAAATCCGGAACCAGGCGGGAAGAATTATTGCTTACCAACGAGGAAATGCAGACCATATGGCAGTTAAGAAAGGCAATGAGCAATTTTCCAACCGCTGATGTGACGGAAAGAATAATCGAAGGATTAATTCGGACCAAGACAAATGAAGAATTTGTCAAACAAGCGGCACAAATTTTAAGCATCGAAAAGATGAAGGCAGACTCGAATAATGAAAGATACTATTAAACAAAAAATAAATGATTGTATTATATAAAACCATGTGTTATAATACTCAAGGTAATTTGACACATTATAGAGATATAGAGTTAGAAAGAGGTGAAGGGCATGAAAAAAGGAATACATCCTGATTATAAAACTGTTACCGTAAAATGCGCATGTGGAAATACATTTGAAACCGGTTCCGTATTAGACGAAATTAGAGTTGAAATATGCTCGGAATGTCATCCCTACTTTACCGGCAAACAGAAATATGTTGATAAAGGCGGAAGAGTAGACAGGTTCAAGAAAAAATACAATATGGAATAGTGTATCGAGGCAATTTAAGGGCACCTTAAATTGCCTTTTAACTTTTTAACAATCTGGTAAGCATCCTGAAGGCCTGTTGAATAATGGGCTTTTTTAATCGTGTTTTTTTAATTATCTTAGTTAAAATAAATCAGGTACCAATAATTATTAAGATAATTTAACACTATATGGGAGTAAATTAGTTATATAATTATACAATAATAATCATGGATGAGGAAAAAATGAACAGGAATCTTACTCCTTTAAAGGCAGATTTAATGCTTGTCCTGGTGGCATTTTTATGGGGCAGCAGCTATGTTGTGACCAAGGGCTCAATAGACCTTGTTGATCCTTTAGAGGTTATATTTTTCAGGTTTTCTCTGGCAGCCCTCTTAAGTTTGATATTTTTCGGCAGGCATTTAAAAACAAGGTCAGGGGGAGAAATAAAGGCAGGTTTTATATTGGGAGCTCTGCTGAGCCTGGGATTGGTTTTTGCTTTGAACGGCTTGAAGCATACCAGTGTGAGCAAGAACTCTTTTATTATAAGCACAAACGTGGTAATCGTGCCATTTTTATATTGGGCCTTGTGCAAGAAGAAACCCACCGTCATGAGTCTTGCGGCAGTTTGCCTGATGGCACTGGGTCTTGGATTTTTAACCTTGGATTTTAAGGGTGATTTTTCGGTAAATAAGGGAGATTTCATAAGCTTTGCCTGTGTTTTCTTTTATGCGGGGCATGTGGTTTTAACCGACACCTATTCAAAAAAGTATGATCCTGTTTGTGTAAATACGATTGCCATGATAACGGCAGCTTTGTCAGGGGCAGTATTTTTGCTCTTTACAGGTGGTTTAAGAATAAACCTGCCTGGAAGAATCATTGGGGACATGATCTACTTAGCGGTTTTCCCAACTTTTTTATGCTATACCCTGCAGATAAAAGCCCAAAAACATACCAATGCCACCCACGCAGCAATAATAATATCCCTGGAATCGGTTTTTGCAACCTTGCTGGCGGTCTTTATCCTGCATGAAGAAATCACTCTGCAAATGGTTGCGGGTTTTGTATTTATTTTTGTTTCCGTATTGACATCCGAGCTGGGTGATACAATATTGGAGAAATTGAAAGAAAAATACCTGATGCCGGGGACTCCCATACAGGCGGACCGGGCGGAAAAGGAAGGATAAGGAAAGTTGTTAAATAAACCATTATATGCTATAATTAATAAAACTGGGGGTTAGGTGGTGCATATGACTCATCAAGCAATATACAGAAGGTTCCGTCCCAAGACATTTGATGATGTCTTAGGTCAGGAGCACGTGACCAGGACCTTGAAAAATCAAATAATGACCAATAATTTAGCCCATGCTTATCTGTTCAGCGGAATAAGGGGTACCGGAAAAACATCCACAGCCAAAATATTTGCCAGAGCCGTAAATTGCTTAAACAACCGGGACGGAAATCCATGCAACGAATGCGAAATATGCAAGAGCATATTGGATGAAACCAATATGGATGTAATTGAAATGGATGCGGCATCAAACAACGGGGTGGATGACATAAGAGAGCTCAGGGACAAGGTGATGTTTTTGCCCGTTAAAAGCCGGTACAAGGTTTATATAATAGATGAAGTACACATGTTGTCAAAGGGGGCTTTTAATGCGCTTTTGAAAACTTTGGAAGAGCCGCCTGACCATCTCTTATTCATACTTGCAACTACCGAGCCTCAGAAAATTCCGGCTACCATATTATCCAGGTGCCAGAGATTTGATTTAAAAAGGATCAAGGCCGATATTATTGTGGATAATATGAAAAAGATCTGCCGGGAACTAGACATAAAGTATGAAGAAAAGGCTTTGAAATTGATTGCTGCAAATTCGGAAGGAGCAATGAGAGATGCCCAAAGCATTTTGGACAGGTGTATATCCTTTAATTACCAGGTTGATTATGAAACAGTGATAAGCTTATTGGGAGCTGTCAATTACCGGCTGATACTTGAAGCAGCCCGGGCGATTTTAGGCAAGGATATTAATAAAACCATGTCTTTGGTTGATCATATATTGGGCAGCGGAAAAGATCTTGCTGTTTTTCTTGATGAACTGATTATTTGCTTCAGAAATATGCTTATAATAAAGGCAACAAATTCTCCGGATAACCTGATGAGGATATCCGAGGATGAAGTAAGTGAATTTATAGAGTTGAACAAAAAAGTCACCCTTGATGACCTGGTAAGAATAATTGAAGACTTGTCGGCAGCCCAGGCTGAATGCAAGAAGGCATTGAATTCAAGGGTTCTTTTAGAAGCAAAGCTCATAAGGATGTTACACGAAATTAATCATGTAATTCCCGATGAACTGGTTAAAAGAATTGAAAGAATAGAAAGTATCATATATGAAAAGAACCAGACCGGACATCCCGTAAAGGAAGCGGAAACTAAGCCTATAAAGGCTAATAAGGTTTATGTAAACACAGACAATAAGGAAGTCCCAATAACTTTGGTAAAGGATGAGGGTGTTAAAGAAAAAGGAAGCGAAATAAAATCGGAAAATAAAAGCGACCAGGAAATTTTTGACACCATAAAAAGCAAGTGGGAATCCATACTTAAGGAAATAAGAAGCCAGAATGCGGGGCTTCAGGCAATTATAAGAGAATCCAGGCTGGTTGAGGTAAGAAACAAAACAGCGGTTTTTGAATTCGACCCCAGGTTTACCTTCCATATAAATGCTGCAAATCAGCCGAAGAACAAGCAAGCCTTCAGAGAAATTTTAGTAAGGTTCATAAGGGAAGAATGCCAGGTTGAATTTACCGTCAGGAATGAAACAAAGCAAGAAACACCCAAAACAACCATACAGGATGTATACGAAGATTTGAAAAAGGAATTTGGAGAAATAGTAGAATTTAAACAGGAGGATTAAGATGGCAAAAGGCAGGAGAATGCCCATGGGGATGCCCGGGGGCGGGAATATGAACAATATGATGAAACAGGTTCAAAAAATGCAAAAACAAATGGAGGAAATGCAAAGGGACCTTGAACAGAGAGAAGTGGAAGCAACTTCAGGAGGTGGAGCCGTTACTGTCAGGGTCAACGGTAAAAAAGCCTTTCTTGGACTTAAAATTGACCCGGAAGTAGTTGACAAGGATGATGTGGAAATGCTTGAAGACATGATTGTAGCTGCAATTAACGAAGCTTTCAGGAAGGCTGACGAGATGATGGAAAGCGAAATGAAAAAAGTAACAGGCGGAGTAAACATACCGGGGTTAATGTGATGGACCAATATACAGCACCTATTACCAAACTTATCGAAGAATTGGCAAAGCTTCCGGGGATAGGAAGAAAGTCAGCCCAACGCCTTGCCTTTCATATTTTGGACATGGAGGTAAGGGATGTGGAAGAGCTGGCAAAAGCAATAATTGACGGTAAAAAAAACACAAAACACTGCCAAATATGCGGTAACTTGGCTGAAGGGGACCTTTGCGGCATTTGCAGCAGCGTAAAAAGGGACAGGTCCACCATCTGTGTTATTGAAGATGTAAGAGATATCACAGCCATGGAGAGAACCAAGGAATACAAGGGTGTCTATCATGTCCTTCACGGGACCATTTCTCCTCTTGACGGAATCGGTCCTGATGATATAAATATTAAAAGCTTGATTACAAGGCTTAACGAAGACATAAAAGAAGTTATAATAGCTACCAATCCAACCATTGAGGGTGAAGCCACGGCTGTTTATATATCTCGGCTGATAAAACCAATGGGAATAAAGGTTACCCGCATAGCTCACGGGATCCCTGTTGGGGGAGACATAGAATATACAGATGCGGTAACCCTTATGAGGGCATTGGAAGGCAGACGAGAAATGTAAAAATCGCAATAAAACATTAATTGAGAGGGGAAATTATGGCACAGCTTTATTTCAGATACAGCACCATGGGGGCCGGAAAGAGCATAGAAGTCCAGAAAGTGGCCTTTAATTACGAAGAAAGGGGACAAAACCCCTTGTTGTTTACATCCTCCTTGGACAACAGGTATGCGGAAGAAGGAGTAATTGCTTCCAGAATAGGCCTTAAAAGAAGGGCCATACCCGTTAATGATGACATGAATATGTTTGAAGTGGTAAAGGAGTATAATGATTTGTTCGGTGTTGATGCCGTTATAATTGATGAATGTCAGTTTTTAAAGAAACACCACGTAGAAGAGCTTACGGATGTGGTTGACGAGTTGAATATACCTGTCATGTGCTACGGTTTAAGGGCTGATTTCAGAAACGAATTATTCGAGGGCTCATACTGGCTTTTTGCATTGGCTGATAAAATAGAAGAAATCAAGACTATTTGCTGGTGCGGGAAAAAAGCCCTGACCAATGCCCGCATCAGGGACGGGAAGATAGTATACACCGGGGAACAAATTTTTATAGGGGGCAACGAAAGCTATGTACCCCTTTGCAGGAAGCACTATAAACAGGGGAAGGTGGTTCCCTACAAGAAAAAGGGAGAAGATTTGATAATAAGGTATGAAAAACTAAAAAAACAAAAATGATTTAACGATCATTGGCGGTTCAAATTTTATATCCCAAAAAAGGAGTCTGGGGAGAGGCTATGAAAAATATATATTTTTATGATACAGATATAGGAAAAATAACCATTGCAGAGGAGGAGGGCTTTATATCCCATCTTTTGTTCGGTCATGAAGAATTACCCGACAGCAGGGTAAATGAAACTCCACTGTTAAAAGAAGCACACAAGCAAATAGCGGAATATTTAAAGGGTCAAAGAAAGTCCTTTGATTTGCCCTTGTCTCCATCAGGTACGGAGTTCCAGCAAAAAGTCTGGAAAGCTCTTACAAGCATTCCTTACGGGACAACAGTGTCATATAAGGATATTGCCGGTAAAATCGGAAATGAAAAAGCATGCCGGGCCGTAGGCATGGCAAATAACAGAAATCCCATAGCTCTTATAATACCCTGTCACAGGGTGATAGGCAAAAACGGTAAGCTAATTGGATACGGCGGAGGTTTGGATATAAAAGAATACTTGCTGAAGCTGGAAAGGGACAATTTATAAAAAAGTAAATTATTTTGGGATATCAGGAATAAAAAGGAACATCCTGTCTATAATAATATGGATAGGAGGTTTTTTCCATGAATGATATTCATAAAAAGGCAAGTATTAAAAGCATCCTGGAAAATTTTAAATTAAAAAGAAAATCCGTTCATGACGAAGACTTTATAAATATTGAGAATGCAAAAAAAGAATGGGAAGATGCAAAAAATATATTTGAAAATGTTTCACAGCCTGATCTGGTAGACTATGCAATTTATAAGGTCGAAGCTGCCGAGCAAAAATATATTTATTTGCTGAAGCAGTACAGAAATAATAATTTAACCTAAAAATGAATGAATTAATTTTAAAGGGACCCCCTTGTTGAGGGTCCCGCCTTATTTAATCCCTATACCAATTCTTGTTCCAAAGAGTTGAAGATATCTGAAGAAAAAAATTCCTCTAAGGTTATATCAAAACCATCACAAATTTTTTTAATCAGGACTATTCCTATATCTTTTCTATCGCTGTTATAGACGCTGTAAACCGTAGACGGCGTAATGCCGGATATGTTTGCAAGCTTATTTACGGCTATGCCCCTTTCGTCACAAATTTCGTTAATCCTCTTTATAACAGCTTCTTTTACAAGCATGTCGTCACCCCCAAGAAATCAAATATTGAGGTAATTATAGCACAATTTCGCCAAAACGTATACGCTAAAACGTAAAAAATAAATAAAATTACAGAAATATTAATAAAGAAACGTTTTCAAAACAAGGTTCACCGCCTAAAACAGCTAAAAATGAGTATTTATAATATTTGTGAATACATATTTATAAATTATTCAAAGATATGGACATATTTTGCATAAATGATAGATATATCGTGCCAAATCATGAAATACTTCCTTAGACCTAAGAATAACATAAAAAAATAATAAAAATATCCGCTCACGGTTTCGGACACGAATAATTCTAAAGCTCATTCTGGCTAAGAATCCTACAGCTTGCAAACTCGCTGCGCTCAGACAGTGCAAGCTGTTTAACGGATTTTTAACCTTCAT
>DCDC01000155.1 GCA_002316225.1 Firmicutes bacterium UBA1065
ATGTTTGACAAACCTACATTTAATCATAATATATTAAAATAATATTTGTAATTAAGTAGCTTACATAGTATAATGAGAAGCTTACAAAAATAGAACGAGGTAGAATTATTAATGAAAATACAAAACGTAATCTTGAATGACAAGATTCAAAGAGCTTTGGATGATATGGGTTTTGAAGAAAGCACCCAAATCCAGCAAGAGGCTATTCCTTTAATATTGGAAGGAAAGGACATTGTAGGACAATCCAATACCGGAACGGGAAAGACTGCAGCTTATGCAATACCTGTACTTGAAAGAATTGACAAGGACTTAAGGATGCCCCAGGCCTTGGTCTTGCTTCCAACGAGAGAGCTGGCTGTACAGGTTGCCAACGAAGTGAGAAAAATAGGAAAATACATGGAAGGCATCAAGACGGTAACGGTATACGGGGGAGCAGACATAAAAGAACAGATAAATAAACTCAAGGGAGGAGCCCAGATCATTGTAGGGACTCCCGGCAGGGTTATAGACTTAATTGACAGGCACGTGATAAAACTGAATGAAATAAAAATGGTTGTTTTGGATGAAGCTGATGAAATGCTTAAAATGGGCTTCAGAGAGGATATAGAATTTATCTTAAGCAAGATAGACCATCCGGTTCAATACTTGTTATTTTCTGCAACAATTCCGGATGATATAAAAAAGATAATAAAAGAATTTCTTAATTCCCCCGTTACGGTTAAGGTATTGAGGGAAGGAATAACTGCCAAGGAAGTAAAGCAAAGTTATTTTTTGGTTAAGCAATCCGACAAGGTAGAAGCTTTGTCAAGGTTAATCGATACCTATACACCAAGGCTTACCTTGATATTCTGCAATACCAAAAAGGCTGTTGACCAATTATATGACCAGCTTATAGACAGGGGATACAACTGCGACAAGATACACGGAGACATAAAACAGGCACAAAGACTGGATACCTTAAATAAGTTTAACAACGGCTTGATTGAAGTGTTAATTGCTACCGATGTGGCAGCAAGAGGGCTTGACATAAGAGAAGTTGATTTAGTAATCAACTACGAAGTCCCCTCAAAAGAAGATTACTATGTCCACCGTATAGGCAGGACCGGGAGAGCAGGAAGAGAAGGGGCATCATTTACCTTGGTAAGCGCTAAAGAACTAAGGAAAATTGAGGATATTGAAAGGTACACCAAAAAGTCCATTCGAAAACGAACCGTACCCACTGTTGACAGGGTTAACGAAGTTAAAAAGGAAAAATTTATAAGAAGCATAGTCAGTACAATTGAAAACGGGGGGCTTGGAGAAAACAGGGAATTAGCCGGCAGGCTTTTGGATGAGGGCTATGATGCTGAAACCGTCATAGCAGCCATGATTAAAAAACTTGTAAAATTTGATAACTCCGAAGAAAGAGATTTAAATGATGTAGTTTTGGAAAAAAGAAAAAGGAGAGCCTTCAAACCGGAAAATACAGAAAGATTTCACGTTAATTTAGGGAAAAAACAAGGGGTGCGACCCGGAGATATTTTAGGAGCAGTAGCAGGGGAGTGCGATATACCCGGAAATGATATAGGAGAAATAGAAGTGCTTGATAATTTTTCATTTTTTACTGCTTCAAAAGAACATAAGCACAGGATTTTAGACAGAATGAACCGGTCGCAAATAAAGGGCATGGATGTTTCGGTGAAACTGTCAAAGAAAAACAAATCAAAAAAATATTGACAAAAAATTTAACCGGTAATATAATGGTCAAAATGAACTGTGATGGATCGAGTAAAACAGACACAGCTTTACAGAGAGGGACGATGGTGGAAACTCCCATGCATGACTGTTTGAAAACCAATCCGGAGTTAAGACAGAAAGCTTAAATAGCGTAATGTCTTGGTATGGATGCCTTAAATCCTTTGAGAAGCAATTAAGGTGGAACCACGATAATCTCGTCCTTAAACATATGTTTAAGAACGAGATTTTTTAATATGAGGATAGCCTTAAGATATTCCTCAAGAAATGAAATTATTATATATGGAGGTTGTTTATTATGATTAAGATCACATTTCCTGATAAAAGCGTCAGAGAATATGAAAAAGGTATTAAAGCTTCAGAAGTAGCCAGGAGCATAAGCGAAGGCCTTGCACGAAACGTTGTGGGAGCCGTTTACAATGGTAAAACCATAGGTCTTCAAAATACTTTGAATGAGGATGGGACCATTAAATTTCTTAAATTCGAGGACAAGGAAGGTAAGGCGATTTTTTGGCATACATCTTCCCACATTATGGCTAATGCCATTAAGAGGTTGTGGCCGGATGCAAAACTTGCCATAGGACCTGCGATCGAAAACGGATTTTACTATGATATAGATTTAGAGCACAGGTTAACCCAGGAAGACCTGGAAAAAATCGAAGAAGAAATGAAGAAAATCGTCAAAGAAGGATATGAACTGGAACGCTTTGAACTGCCGAGGGAAGAAGCCATCAGATTTATGGAGGAAGCAAAAGAAGACTACAAGGTTGAGTTAATTAACGACCTGCCTGAAGACGCTGTTATATCATTTTACAGGCATGGAGATTTTGTTGACCTTTGTGCCGGCCCACATCTTGAAAGCACCAAGAAACCAAAAGCTTTTAAATTATTGAGTGTTGCGGGAGCTTACTGGAGGGGCAATGAAAACAATAAAATGCTTCAACGTATTTACGGCATTTCCTTCGAAAAGGCAAAGGACCTGGAAGATTACCTGAAGATGCTTGAAGAAGCGAAAAAACGAGACCACAGAAAACTTGGAAGAGAATTGGAACTCTTTATGATGTCTGATGAAGGGCCGGGATTTCCTTTCTTCCTGCCAAAAGGCGTGATAGTTAAAAATGAACTCATGAAATACTGGAGAGAAGTTCATAAGAAGGCAGGATATGTGGAAATTGAAACTCCTTTGATTTTAAACCAGCATTTGTGGGAAGTATCGGGACATTGGTACAATTACAGGGAAAATATGTACCTGACCACAATTGATGACCAGGACTATGCGATTAAGCCCATGAACTGTCCGGGAGGAATTTTGGTATATAAAAATACCTTGCATTCATACAAGGATTTCCCCATGAGGGTAGCCGAAACTGGAAGGGTTCACAGGCATGAACTATCCGGCGCCTTGCACGGCTTAATGAGGGTAAGGGCTTTCACCCAGGACGATGCTCATTTATATATTTTGCCTGACCAAATCAAGGATGAAATAAAGGGTGTTATAAGGCTGATAGATGAAATATACAAAAAATTCGGTTTCACATATAAATTGGAACTTTCAACGAGACCGGAAAAGTTTTTGGGAGAAATCAAGGACTGGGATTTGGCGGAAGCATCCTTGAAGGCAGCCTTGGAAGAGTTGAATCTGAACTATGTAATCAATGAAGGAGACGGAGCCTTCTACGGTCCCAAAATAGACTTCCACCTGACTGACTGCATAGGAAGAACCTGGCAGTGCGGGACCATCCAGCTTGACTATCAGCTGCCCCAGCGTTTTGAGATGGAATATGTGGGGGCAGACGGGCAAAAGCACAGGCCTATCATGATTCACAGGACTGCGTTTGGAAGCATTGAAAGATTCTTCGGAATTCTTATCGAGCAGTATGCTGGAGCCTTCCCGACATGGCTTGCGCCGGTACAGGTAAAAATATTGCCTATATCCGATAAGTTTATGGATTACGCGAGAAAGGTAGAAAAGGAACTGGATGTTCTCAACATTAGGGTCGAAGTAGATTCAAGAGCCGAGAAAATAGGGTATAAAATAAGAGGAGCACAATTGGAAAAAGTACCCTACATGTTTATTGTAGGTGAAAAGGAAGCAGAAACCAATACAGTCTCTGTAAGAGAAAGACAAAAAGGCGACATAGGGGCCATGACCCTTGATGAAATAAGCGGGATTATTCTTGATAAGATCAATAATAGGGAAAATGACTCGCCCCAGCTTGTGTAATTGTGAAAACCGAAAACAAAGCATGTATACATTGTCATTCTGAGGGCTTTAGCCCGTAGAATCTCATGAGATCCTTCGCTTACGCTCAGGATGACACTAAGATCTTCGCTTACGCATAGAATGAAATAATAAGGGTTCGTTATTAACATGAAAGAGGCTTTAACAGCCTCTTTTTGATTGCAAGTAAACCTCAAGGGATAAATAGCTATTGAATTTTACCGGGTCTTTATATATTATATATCTATAATAAATATGGAGGTAAATGCGGCGATGGGAACTGTATATTCAGATGCTCAATATCATATAAACATGAAAGAAGGGGATGTGGGCAGGTATGTTATTTTGCCGGGTGATCCCAAAAGATGCGTTAAAATTGCCAATCATTTTGACAATCCCGTTTTAGTGGCAGACAGCAGGGAATATGTCACATATACAGGTTACTTGGATGGGGTTAAGGTGAGCGTAACTTCAACGGGAATAGGAGGTCCTTCTGCTGCAATAGCCATGGAAGAACTAGCAAACATCGGAGCAGATACCTTCATAAGAGTGGGCACCTGCGGGGGAATGAAGGTTGATGTCATGGGAGGTGACCTGGTAATCGCAACAGGGGCGATCCGCATGGAGGGTACAAGCAGGGAATATGCACCCATAGAATTTCCTGCCGTTGCAGATTTTGGAATTACTCATGCCTTGGTTAAAGCAGCCGAAAATTTGAATAAAAAGTATCACCTTGGAGTTGTTCAGTGCAAGGACTCTTTTTACGGGCAGCATGCACCTGAAACTAAACCCGTCGGCTACGAACTGACCGACAAATGGAATGCCTGGATGAGATTGGGCACCCTGGCATCGGAAATGGAATCGGCTGCCTTGTTTACCGTTGCAGCCTATAGAAAGGTAAGAGCAGGAACTGTATTACTAGTTGTTGCCAACCAGGAGCGAAGGAGACTGGGCCTTGATGACCCCCAGGAGCATGATACTGAAGCAGCTATTGCTACGGCAATTGAAGCTCTGCGAATCTTAATAAAAAACGAAAAATAAGAGGTGTTTTCCACACCTCTTATTTTATTCTCTATACTTTTATGTTTTTCCACTTTCCTGAATTATACCTTATGAGGACAAGGGCAGACCGGATTATTTGGTCGACTATGAAAGCAAACCAGGCTCCTTCAAGTCCCATGTGCCAGACATTTATCAAATATATAGCCAATAAAGGTCTGATTAAGAGCACTGTAACGAAAGTAATGACAGCTATAGACCTTGTATCGCCGGCTCCCCTTAAGGAACCTGACAAAATAAACTGGGAAGACTGGAGGGGTTGGGTAAATCCTACAAACATCATAATCCTTGCCCCTTGTGAAACTAAATCCGGGGAATCATTGTAGAGGGATACTATATTACCTCCCCAAAATATAAATATTGTTCCCAATATAATCGAAACAAACATCCCTAGCCTTCTGGTCCTATGTACGTAAGCATGGGCTAGATCAGGCCGGTTTTTACCCAGGCTTTGTCCTGTCAGGGAAGTGGCTGACACGGCAAATCCCTGGCCATTCATAAATGACAATGCCTGCATGTTCATGCAAATTTGATGGACCGCATAGGCAACAGTACCTAAGCCTGCAATGGTTTTTGAATAAATGATTACTCCCGCCCGCATCAAAAGCTGTTCCATCATGGCAGGAGCACCTATTGTTATTATTTGTTTGAGAGAATGGGGTTCAGGTTTAAAACCGTCTTTAAGGTGAAGGTGGAGGTATTGGTCTCCCTTCATTATATATAGAAGGGCAAAAACAAATGCTACAAATTGTCCTATTATTGTTGCCAGGGAAGCACCTGCAACTTCCCATCGGGGAAATCCAAAATGGCCTTCGATCAAAAGATAATTTAAAAAAACATTTACAAGGTTTGCTGTGAGATTATATATCATGGCAGTTCGTGAGTTGCCTACACCTCTTAATCCTGCCGTGATGGTGGAGGTGAGGGCCATGAAGGTTAAACCGATCATTTGAATCTTTAAATATATGGTACCGCCTTGCAAGGTTTTTTCTTCGGCAGCTCCCATGAAAAGAATGAGTTTTTCCGCAAAAAGGTAACCGAGTATTGATGTGATTACCGAAAATATCAAAGAGAGCATCAAAGCTTGCCTTAAGATTAAGTTTGCTTTTTCCTGATTACCGGCTCCTCTGTACTTGGCTACCATGGCCGTGGTACCTACATTCAAGGCCAAAAAAATTACCATGAGAAGAAACTTAGGCTGGACTGTGAGACCGACGGAAGTAATTGCCCAAGCTCCCAAGCTGCCTACCATCATCAAGTCAACCATTGAGGCAAGCTGGGTTAGTGTAAGTTCAACCACTGATGGCCACGCTATTTTTACAATGTCTGAATAAAGCATTTTTGAAGTTATGTTAGGCGGCAACTGATTCTTTTTAATATCTTTGATTTCGATATCACTGCCGTCTTCAACCAGGTCTAAGGCTAAAACATATGTATTATACTTTTCCGACGTTTCCATGATTGCTCCTATAGTCATATAAATAAGGTCGCTCCTGCGACCTTTGCGGGATTATGCCAGTAACTATAAATAATGATAGCACTAAAAAAAACATGTGTCAACCCGGCGGGAACCCGATAAAATAATATTATTTCATAGCAATTTAGAGTTTACTCTTAGAATCTTTCATGTTAAGATAATAATAAATTTTTATTTGACTTTCATAGGAAATAGACCAGAATTTATCGCCATTATAAGTAAAATGATTTTGCAGTAAATTACCGGAGGTTGTTTTATGAGCATCATATTAGCAATTTTTTTAATTGGATTTTTGGGTTATATGATAGGCGGCATCAAGGTTTGGTCAATTGAGCTGGGAACGGCCGGTGTGCTTTTGGTAGCCCTAATTTTCGGCCACTATGGCATAGTTGTTCCCGATATTGTCCGAGAAATGGGCTTGGTTTTTTTTGTGACTTCAGTCGGATTTGTGGCAGGTCCCAATTTCTTTCGAAACTTTAAACAAAATGCTGCATCCTACGTTCTTATAGGAATCCTTATGATTATTTCAGGCGCTGCAAGTTGTGCATTAATCATCAAACTAAGCGGTATTAGCCCAGCCCTTGCCGGAGGATTATTAACAGGCGCCTTGACCAGTACCCCGGGCTTGGCGGCAGCAGTTGAAGCTGCAGGTGAAAACGGATATTTGGCCTCAATCGGTTATGGTATTGCCTATCCCTTTGGAGTTGTCAGCGTGGTACTTTTTGTTCAATTGATCCCGAAAATTTTAAAAGCCGATATGGATAAGGAACGTGAAGTTTTAGTTATGGCTGCTAATAATAAGACCAAGTTAACTTTGGACAACCTATATTCATTTGACAGTGCAGGATTCTTTGCCATATGCTTAGCTGCCGTACTGGGCTTTTTACTTGGCAAAATTACTGTTCCCCTTCCCGGTGGTTCTAAATTCTCCTTGGGCAATTCAGGAGGTCCACTCATCATAGGTTTGATTTTAGGACATTTCGGTCACATAGGTAAGATAAATATTTCCGTTAAAAAACCTGTATTAGAAACCTTGCGGGAACTTGGGCTCATGCTTTTCCTGATTGGTGCGGGTACCAAAGCAGGACAAGGGTTTGTTGAAGTGCTTATGCAATACGGCTTGATGTTATTCGTTTATGGAGCCATAATGGCAATTATTCCAATGATAGTAGGATATTACTTAGCTGAAAAGATGCTAAAATTAAGCCTTTTAAACAATTTAGGGGCAATAACGGGAGGAATGACCAGTACTCCGGCATTGGGAGCCTTGATTGAAGCGGCAAAAACAGATGATGTTGCATCTTCTTATGCGGCAACCTATCCTGTTGCATTGGTTGCTGTGGTATTATCCTCCCAGTTTTTAATCATATTATTCGGATAGAAAGAGTTTACGGATTATTCCTTAAGTTTTTTTTTCATATTTTAATCAATTTTTAATTTATCCCTAAAATACAATTAATCCGCCGGTGGTATCTTATGTATAATTAAAAAATATAAAATTATATATAGGAGGAACTATGAAGGTAACATTAGAACAAATAGATGAGCTCAGGAAAAGGGTCAATGTAAGCTACGAAGAAGCAAAAAAAACCTTGGAAAAAAACGACGGGGATTTGATTAAATCCATCATTGAGCTGGAAAAGAAGAAAGGAAGCAAGGATCAAAAAAAGGGCGGTTTCACAAATGCTGCTAACAAGCTCCTGGCTCTTAAATTATCTATAAAGAACAGGGATGGAGATACAATCCTAAATGTTCCGGTAGTCATTGTGTTACTCACCTTCCTGATGTCATTCTGGACCGTTATAATCCTGTTGGCACTGGCTCTGGTGACATCATGCCAGATTAATGTTTACAGGGATAAAGGGATAAATGTGAACAACATAAAGAAAAATGTCAAGGAAACGGTTGACAGGATAAAGGATAAGTCGGAAGAAATCTTTAAAGATGACGAAGAAGAGGCTTCTGACACAAGCGACGAAACAGAAAATGAAATAATCATTGAATAACAGAATACTGTGCCAGGCACCAACAAATATGGTGCCTGGCACCATTCTAATTATTGATAAATATAGAAAATAATAGTACAATAAAGCAAAAAGGGGTCATCATGGACAAGAAAAAGATTTTAATTGTTGAGGATGAACAAAAGATAGCGCGCTTTTTGGAGCTTGAATTAAAATATGAAGGTTATGATGTAGAAATAGCAATGGACGGGCGCGAAGGGTTTGAAAAGGGAAAGGACCCTGACATAGATTTAATCATACTGGATTTGATGCTGCCCGGCTTAAGCGGCATTGAGGTTTGCAGGCGGCTGAGGCAGACATCCGACGTCCCCATAATCATGCTGACAGCAAAGGATGATATATCGGATAAGGTAATGGGTCTGGACATTGGTGCCGATGATTACATGACCAAGCCCTTTGCCGTGGAAGAATTGTTGGCCCGCATAAGGGTTCTGTTGAAAAGAAAGTATAACAGAGGCAATGACAAGGATATTTTGGAAATTGGCAAGCTTAAACTATGCAAAGACAATTTCAGGGTAGAATATGACGGCGAAAGTATTGAATTGACTAAGAAAGAATTTGAACTGCTGGAATACCTGATGCGGAACAAGAACATTGTATTGTCAAGGGAAAAGATTTTGGATAATGTATGGGGCTATGATTATTATGGAGATACCAATATAATAGATGTTTATATCAGGTATTTAAGGAGCAAGATAGACCAGAAATACAATGTAAACCTTATTGAAACGGTCAGGGGGGTAGGGTATATCATAAGGGATTGAAGGAAGACAAATGATAAAGACAATTATAGGAAAACTATTGAGCTTGATTCTCTATCCGTTCAGATTGATTGTAAACCTCTTGCTGGGTCTTTTAAAAAGGCTTAAATTTTCTATTGCATTTAAAATATCCACAACATACTTAATTCTTTACGTCATCATCATCATGACGGTTGCCCTGACAACATCGGTAGGTTACTTATTCTTCGAACTACAAAAATTCGAAGAAACCATTGCTGCCCGGGATTCGGAAAATATTATTAACTCCTTCCCAGACTTCAACAAGATAAATATTGAGGAAGAAAGGTATTCTTCCTTTGAAATATTTGATAAAAATTTAAATACCTATTATTCAAGCGAAAGACCGGGAAGATATGCGGACAGCATAATAGTTGTTATTGAAAAAATAATTCTTTACAATGATTATGTTCATTCGGAAAGTTTTTATAAAAATGGCTCCACCTACTATTTGAACATATCATATCCCATGGAAGATATGCTTAAGGATGTATGGAGAATAAGTCTTATGGTTCTTATATCAGGTGCCATAGGCCTTATGTTTTTTGCCCCCATAGTATCAAGCACCAGCTACAGGCTCATCCGCCCCATTAAAAATATGACCGAGATAACAAGGACCATAACCGTCAACAACATTAATACCAGGCTGGATGTAAAGGGGACGGAGGATGAGCTGAAGGAATTGTCCGAAACATTCAATGCAATGCTGGACAGGATTGAAGGGGGATACAAGATGCAGCAGCAGTTTGTATCAGACGCTTCCCATGAGTTAAGGACTCCCATAGCCGTAATAAAGGGATACGTGGATATGCTGGACAGGTGGGGGAAAAATGATAAGGCAGTATTGGAAGAATCCATAGCAGCCATAAAGAATGAAACCGATAATATGCAGGATTTGATTGAAAAATTGCTGTTTATTGCAAGAAGCGACAGAAATACATTGAATTTTACAAAGGAAGATTTCAGGATTTCCACCGTTTTAAAAGAAATAGAAAAAGAAACCAGGATGATAGATTCTGTCCATAAGTTATACTTTAAATTTTACGATGATGCGACGATTTACGGGGATAAGGCACGAATTAAACAAGCTGTCAGGATCTTACTGGATAACGCCATGAAATATACACCCCCGGGAGGCTACATCATGGTTTCAGGTTACATTCAGGATGAATATTACGTGATAAAGGTGGAAGATACAGGAATAGGAATTCAAAAGGATGATTTGGAGAAGATTTTTGACAGGCTTTACAGGGCGGAAGAATCAAGAAGCAAGAAAATAAGCGGTCATGGCCTGGGACTTTCAATTGCTAAAATAATTGTCCTGGGTCACAAGGGTAAAATAAAAGTCAAAAGCACTCCAAAAAAAGGTTCGGAATTTTCATTGATGTTTCCATATCTTGACTCATAATTCAAAATTATTGATTTATCGACAAAATACTTCAATATTAGTCAGGGAAATCTCCTTTCTATTCTAGTATAATAGCTTGTACAATATGCAGAAAGGATGATTTTGTGAATATTGATTTTGTAGAAACAGGGCAAGTGCTTACAATCAAGCTCAAGGGGGAGTTAGATCACCACAGCGCCGAGGCGGCAAGGGTTTTGGTTGATGAAAAAATTAAAAATGAAAAATACAGTAAATTGGTTATAGATTTAAAAGGACTTGATTTTATAGACAGCTCAGGCATAGGATTTGTCATAGGCCGGTACAAGGTTATAAGGAAACGCAAGGGTGTTATAGAAATTGTTAATGCCGGCAAAAAGGTAAGAAAAATTTTGGACATGAGCGGCATTGGAAAAATAATTAATATAAAGTAGGGGGACAAAATGCACAATAACTATGTATTTATCAGAATACCAAGCTTATCTGTCAATGAATCCTTCACCAGGGCTGCAGTTGCAGCGTTTTGCTCAAGTTTGAACCCAACGGTGAACGAAATAACCGAGATAAAAACAGCGGTATCCGAGGCGGTTACCAATGCGGTGGTTCATGCTTACGAGGACAAGATCGGAGAAATCGAAATCCAGTGCAGGATTAAGGGGCGGGTGGTTGAAATAATAGTTGAGGATTTCGGCTGCGGAATAGAAGATGTTGAAAAGGCAAGAGAGCCCTTATTTACAACCAAACCGGAGCTGGAACGCTCAGGCATGGGTTTTTCCGTAATGGAATCATTCATGGATGAAGTGATTGTATTGTCCGAAAAGGATGTGGGAACAAAAGTAATCTTGAGGAAAAAAATTTCTGAAAAAAAACAAAAGTCATTAAATGAAGAAATCGATGAAAGCTCAGAAGAAGAATGAAAATGGTTCGCTATAATTTAACAAATTTTTATAAAAAAGGCACTCTTAGTGCTTTTTTTTTGTATTCAATAGGTTTTTTTGCAAATAATACTGATGAGGTGATTATTATGAAGAAAAAGATTTTTTTATTGGTAATATTAATTATAGCAGGCTTAGCTGCTATTTATTTCGGCAACAACATTAACAAGTCCCTTAAAAAAATACCTGAAAGTGCAATATTACTATAGGAATGCTTGATTAATGATACTTGCTGGAGGAAAAATGAAATACAATAAAGACAACTATAAAAAACTAGTGGATGAATTCACACCCAAGAACAAAATCTTTAAGAATTGCATAATGGCCTTCATTTTTGGAGGCACCATATGCCTGATAGGAGAAATCATCAATGATTCCTTTGTTGCATGGTTAGGAATATCCGATCAAGAAGCTTCACCCATGACCTCGGTGGTCTT
>DCDC01000205.1 GCA_002316225.1 Firmicutes bacterium UBA1065
AGAACCGCTCCTGATTCTCCTGATTCCCAAACGCCTGTAACCATAATAGAAAGAGCAGTAATAGAGCAGATAACTATTGTATCCATAAATACTTCGAATACTCCCCACATACCTTGACGTACCGGGTGGTCTGTTGTTGCAGCGGCATGTGCTATAGGAGCGCTACCTAAGCCGGCTTCGTTAGAAAAGATACCACGAGCAACACCGTAACGGATTGCCTGCATCATTACTGTACCTGAAAAGCCTCCAACCGCAGCCGTACCTGTGAACGCATTAGTGAAAATCAATGAAAATGCAAGAGGTAACTTACTAGCATTTGCTATAATCAACCAAAGACCGCCTACAATGTAAATTGCTGCCATAAAGGGAACCAATTTTTCGGTGAAGGCACCGATTCTCTTGATACCACCGATGATAACAGCTCCTGTTAATATAGCTAAAACAATACCTGTAACCATTACCGGTACACCAAATGTAGATTCTGCAGAAAGTGCAACTGAATTTGATTGTACCATGCAGCCGATACCAAAGGAAGCAAATGTGCCAAATAATGCAAATAAAACAGCCAGCCATTTCCAGTTTTTGCCTAATCCGTTAGTGATGAAGTACATAGGACCACCTACAAAACGGCCGTCAGGTGTTTTTTCCCTGTAGTTTACAGCCAATACAACTTCTGCAAACTTGGTTGTCATACCCATAATTGCAGCAAGCCACATCCAGAATACTGCTCCGGGGCCTCCAAGTGCTATAGCTGTTGCAACACCTGCTATATTACCTGTACCAACCGTAGCGGCAAGAGCAGTAGCAACTGCCTGGAATGCAGTAACTTCGCCTTCACCCTTGTCATCTTTGGCGAACATTTTTAACAAGGTGTTCTTAAGCGTGTAACCTAATTTAGTAATTGAGAAGAATTTCGTCATAACTGACAAATAAGTTCCGGTTCCTATAATTAAGATTATAATTAGAGGACCCCATACTATGCTGTTAACAGCACTGTTAATTTTCATTAAAGTTTCCAAAGTATCCCTCCATTCATTATTATTATTGTAAAACGTTTATAATTTTAGTATTTAGATATTAGGACGTAAAGTTTAAATAAAAAAATACAAACGTTTTCAATTACTATTATATAGGATTTTGAAAAAAATTCAACAAAAATTATTTCAATTTTTACTATATTAATTTCATATTTGCTTGAATAATTTGATATGGATTGTTTTCTTGCTTGACAAAGAGATTTCGGGCATATTTTCTTGAATATTCATTATATACCATTGTAAAAAATGTTTGCTTAAAGTCGACAAAACTGGGTATAAATAGAGTAAAATCAAACAGGAGGATTTGAAAGTAAAATGAAAGTATATGATTTTACAGTGAAAGATATGGAAAACAAGGATGTGTCCCTGGCAGACTACAAGGGCAAGGTGCTGCTCATCATAAACGGCGCTACCGGCTGTGGTTTTACCCCCCAGTATGATGGATTGCAAAAGCTTTATGACAAATACGCACCGGAAGGATTTGAAATTTTAGACTTTCCAAGTAATCAATTCCTTGGACAGGCACCCGGTACCAATGAAGAAATTGCTAACTTCTGCAGGTTAAACTTTGGAACCGAGTTTAAGCAGTTTTCAAAAATTGAAGTTAACGGGCCCAATGAGGAACCCTTGTACAAGTACTTAAAAACGACCGTTGAAGAATTCAGAAATCAGGAAACCATTGACTTTTACGACAAGGTTAAACAATATACTCCGGATATAAAGGATAATGATATCAGATGGAACTTTACTAAATTTTTAGTTGACAGGGAAGGAAATGTTGTGGCAAGATTTGCCCCCAATATTACTGCTGAACAAATAGATAAGTATATAGCAGGTTTACTTAAAGATGAAGACATCGAAATGGTGTGCCATTCGGACTTTTCGCAGGGCTGCATCTAAAAGAAGCTATCTGACATATATTGAGTCATCCTGACCGATAGCGAAGGATCTCAAGAGATCTTTCGGGCCAAGCCCTAAGGATTACACTGTTAAATATAATAACATAAATATAAGGCGCTGAAATGTCAGCGCCTTTATGAATTCTGTTTATTATTTATTTGGCTTTTCCTTAGTAAAGAATTCTTTTGTCAGTTTAAATACGACAGGACTTAACATAAGAACTGCAATCAGGTTTGGAAAGGCCATAAGACCATTCAATGTGTCTGCCAGGTCCCACATGAATTCAAGTCCCCCTATAGCTCCAACTACCACGAATATAACCCACAATATTCTGTATGCGAATATGGGCATTGTGCCAAATAAGTATTCAAGACACCTTTCGCCGTAGTATTCCCAGCCTAAAATTGTTGAATAAGCAAACAATATAAGCCCGATACTTACTATATACCTGCCCACTCCGGGAAGACCCGTATCAAAAGCCATTGCCGAAAGAACCGCTCCTGATTCTCCTGATTCCCAAACACCCGTAACCATTATGGCAAGAGCTGTAATGGAACAAATTACTATTGTGTCCGTGAACACTTCAAATACCCCCCACAAGCCCTGGCGAACAGGGTGGTCAGTAGTAGCCGCAGCATGGGCAATGGGAGCGCTGCCCAGGCCTGCTTCGTTGGTGAAAACACCGCGGGCAACCCCGTAACGGATTGCCTGCGTCATTATTGAACCTGCAAAGCCTCCGACGGCAGCCGTACCTGTAAAAGCATTAGTGAAAATTAAGGCAATGGCATCAGGTATTTTTCCTGCATTAGATATTAATAACCATAATCCGCCTAAAATATAAAGGGCTGCCATGAAAGGAACCAATTTTTCGGTGAAAGCCCCGATTCTTTTAATACCGCCTACTATAACAACAGCCGTCAATACGGCCAGGACTATACCTGTTGCCAATACCGGTACACCAAAGGTGGATTCAGCTGAAAGGGCTACCGAGTTAGACTGAACCATGCAGCCGATCCCAAAGGAAGCAAAAGCTCCGAAAACTGCAAATAATACGGCAAGCCACTTCCAGCCCTTGCCTAAGCCGTTTGTAATGTAGTACATGGGACCGCCTACAAAACGACCGTCTTCGGTTTTTTCCCTGTAATTCACCGCCAGTACAACTTCTGCAAACTTGGTTGTCATCCCCATTATAGCGGCAAGCCACATCCAAAATACAGCCCCTGGTCCTCCTAAAGCTATAGCTGTAGCAACACCTGCTATGTTACCGGTACCTACAGTAGCTGCAAGTGCAGTGGCAACTGCCTGGAATGCCGTAACTTCACCTTCACCCTTGTCATCTTTTCTAAACATTTTTAGCAGGGTATTTTTTAGTATGTAGCCTAATTTAGTAAGTGAAAAAAATCCGGTAAAGATGGACAAATAAGTTCCGGTACCCACTACTAATATTAACAAAACAGGACCCCAAACCACGCTGTTGACAGCGCTGTTTATATTCATTAATGTTTCCAATGTATCCCTCCGTTCATTTTGTATTAAATATTAAACCATATCGTTATAAGTATTTGAAAATAAAAAGGTTTTATACTATTTGGTATAAAAGTATAAAACCTTAAAAACCTGTTAATTAATGGACATCATTGGAAAATGTCGAATTCTGCAAAAATTTGGGGCAATTTATTGGTTTTCTATAGTAATTTCTCCATCTTTCATCGTTATGATTCTTTGGGCTATCTCATCCACAAAAGCATTATCGTGGGTGACGATTATTATGGCAATTCCTGCTGAAGCCAAATACCTGATTATTTTTGATATTTGACCCCTTGTTTCTTCATCTAAGGCTGATGTAGGTTCATCAAAGCATAATACCGAAGGGTTCAGCATGCAAGCCCTTGCTATTGCAACCCGCTGCTGCTGCCCTCCCGACAGCTGAAAGGGATAAGAATCTTCTTTTCCTTCAAGTTCAAGGCTTTTTAAGAGTTCCAAAGCTCGTTTCCTAATGTTGGCATAAGAATCCTTCTTTAGAAAAAGGGGTGCTTCCATTAAGTTTTCCATTACGTTCATATGGGGAAACAAATTGAAATTTTGAAATACCAGGCCGATTTCCTGACGTATTGCCTGCAGCTCTTTTTTTTGAGCATATTTTATTGCATTGTTTTCTTCCTTGCACAAATATTTATTGTTGATCTTAATTGTGCCCTTGTCCGGAATTTCCAGGGATGTGAGGCATCTTAAGAGGGTTGTTTTACCTTCTCCGGATTTGCCCCGAATACATACGATTTCACCTTTGCCTACAGAAAAGGAGATATCATGGAAAACCAAGTTTTTGCCGAAGCTCTTGCTTAAATTTTCTACACTTAATACCATAATGACCTCCTATCTGTAATAATCAAATCTGCTTTCAATTTTATCCAGTATCCGTGTCAGAACTGCAATTATCACCATGTATACCAACCCTATGTAGATGTAGGGACTAAAGGCTGCATAGACATTGGATACAGACCTGGCTGCCTTCAGAATATCGCTTGAGCCTAAGATATATACCAGGGATGTATCCTTGACCAATGTAATTACTTCATTGCCTATTGAGGGCAAGACGTTTTTTATGACCTGAGGAAGAATAATTCTCATAAAGGTGCGGGTTTTACTCAGACCCAGTACCAGGGCCGCCTCGTGCTGGCCCACATCTATGGAATTGATTCCTCCCCTGAATATCTCTGCAAAGTATGCAGTATAGTTTAGGACAAAAGCAATGACAATAGCCTGTTCTCTGCTGAAAGGGTACCCTATGTAGGGCACACGATAAAATCCGAAAAATATGAACATGAGCTGCAGCAGTAAGGGTGTGCCCCGCATTATATAAATGTAGGTTCCCGTCATTTTTGAAATTATTCTGTTCTTTGACATTCTAAGCTTAGCAACCACTACGGCCAGGGGAAGGGAAAGAAGGAGGGTAACGGCAAATACGCCCAGAGTTACCTTCAACCCTTCCAAGGTCATGGGTACAAGCATTCTCAGTACTTTTGCTTCCATATCAAATTCCTTTAATTTTCAGAAAACCACTTGGCATAAATTTTATCATAGGTTCCGTCTTTTTTCATTGCATCCATAGCATCATTTATTTTTTTCAATAATTCAGTATCTTCTTTTCTCAAACCGATACCATATTCTTCATCACCGAAGTCTTCTTCCAAAACCTTGTATTTTTCTTCTCCTATCTGCTTCATGTAATATCTTGCATTAACCTCATCAACCACAAGAGCGTCCGTACGTCCCGAATCCAGGTCGATGAAAGCTTCATTGTTAGTGGAAAATTCCACTAAACTTCCAAAGGTGGCTGCAACTTCGGGTTCCGAGTTGATTGCATCCAGCGCGCTGGATTCAGCCTGGACGGCAACATTTTTACCTGCCAAATCAGCTTTGGTATTGATATCCGAGCCGGCCAATATTACGATTACCTGGCTGTTTTCCAGATAGGGTTTCGTAAAGGCAACCTTCTCCTGCCTTTCGGGGGTGATGGTGTAGCCGTTCCAGATTAAATCAATGTTTCTCGCGTTTAATTCGGTTTCTTTCATGGACCAGTCAATAGGTTGGAATTTTATTGTAACGCCGATTCTTTTTGCCACCTCGTTGGCTAAGTCCACATCAAACCCCACTATATCTCCTTTTTCATCCCTGAAGCCCATGGGTGCAAAGGTGTCATCAAGTCCCATAATCAGCTCTTCCGTACCTGTTTGTGCTTCCTTTGAGCATCCTGCAGCCAGTAATGCGATTAAGATTAAAAATGTTGCCAGTTTAATTGTCTTTATAATACTTTTTATCATACCTCTTCTCCTTTTCTAAATAATTTTTATAATAAAAAAACTCTCGCCCTAGGATTTCCTAGAGGACGAGAGAAATTCACGTGGTCCCACCTCAATTCGCCGATACTTCGCAGTATCAGCCTCACCGGGTACTATCATACCCTTGCCCTGTAACGGTGGCATTTCCGAATAAGACTACTGGAATTTCATCCATTTGCTCGAGGGTGTGTTCAATATAGGCTTTTATGCATTTCCACCGACCATGCACTCTCTGTAAAAAAACTTGTATACCTACTATTCCCTGTCACGGCATTTATTTATTACAAATTTTTATATACATTAACATAAATATTTTAAATTGTAAAGAGGCATTTTTAGTTTTTCTGCAAATTTTATCTGCGTGAATTGACAAAGTAAATGCAACCCCATGATTCAAATATAGTTGCATTTAATCTTGCAAATTTAAAGTTGCATTTAGTTATGCAATATATATTAATATTAGTTTTT
>DCDC01000062.1 GCA_002316225.1 Firmicutes bacterium UBA1065
CTTAAGGCCAGCCCAAAATTATTGCCATACTTCGGCATTATACTGATGAAAACCAAAACTGTTGCCAAAATTACATAAAAACAATAAAATCTGAATTCTTCATTCTTAAAAATAAGCTTATAGTCCTTTTTTAAAAGAAGGAAATAAAGTGAAAAATTTATGCCAAACAAAAACATGCTAATAGTAATAATCCATTCAACCCAGGGATTGTTGTAGGCACCCACACTCAAGGCATCCATGGCGAAACCTCCGGTTCCTGCCGTTCCAAAAGCATATATAAATGAGTTGAATACAGGCATTCCGGCAAGAATTAACAATAAGATGAGAATAACTGTCATAACTGCATATATAATATAGAGAATTTTAGAGGATTCTCCTATTTTCGGAACTAATTTTCCAGGCGTCGGACCAGGGCTTTCAGCCTGCATTAAAAATACCGGACGCCCGCCGATTGATGGAACTAAAGCTACTGTAAATACCAGTACACCCATGCCGCCTATCCAGTGGGTAAAGCTTCTCCAAAACAAGAGACCTCTCGGCATTATTTCAATATCCCGAATGATGCTTGAACCGGTTGTTGTAAATCCGGATACTGTTTCGAACAGAGCATCAATATAGGATGGTATGGTGCCGCTTAAATAAAAGGGCAGGGCACCAAATAGAGACATTACCAGCCAGCTTAGGGCGACTGCTGCATATCCTTCTCTTTTTCGCATTTCTGTCCTGTCAAAGGTGAATCTTGACAAGAAAAATCCTGTTGCAGCAGTTGCTGCAATAGCTGTTATAAAAGCCTTTACTTCGTAGGACTTGTCAAATATTGAAATCAGCAAAGATGGAACCATTAATGCAGATTCACAAAACAATACGATTCCAAGTACTTTAAGTACTGCAATTATTTTCACTGCTTACCTCCAAAGAGATAGTAACTAAATGACTGTTTCTAGGCCAAAATATCGCTAAGGTCGGTTATAAACCCTGTCTTTGAAACAATAATAACCTTGTCATTTTCTTTAATTACATCATTTCCATCAGGAATAATGATTGTTTTATTTCGTACGATTGCAGCTATCAAAACGTCATCTTTCAGGCTCAGGTCCTGCAACTTAATATTCGTTACATTAAAAGAATCCTTGACGGTGAATTCCACGATTTCTGCCTTGTTATCAAGTATTCTGTATAATTTTTCAACTGCTATTCCCTGAGAATTATCCAGTGCTCTTATATATCTCAAAATATTGTTGGCGGTAATATACTTAGGGCTTATTATGCTGTCCAAACCCAATTTTTGAATAATGGGGAAATAGTTTTGCCTGTTTACTTTAAGAATTACCTTAGGCACCCCGCACTGATGGGCATACAGGGATATTATTAAGTTTTCTTCATCCCTGTCTGTTAAGGCTACAATTGCATCTGATGATTCGATATTTTCACTGTCCAGGATTTCCTGGTCGGTTCCATCACCGTGAATTATCATTGCCTTAGTGAGTATATCATTTAATATTAAACACCTGTCCTTATTGATTTCAATTATTTTTACATTCAAATCCATTTCTTCCAAAAGCCAGGTCAAATATATGGCTATCCTGCTGCCGCCTATTATTGTTATATTTTTAGCCTTATGGGAGTTTCTGCCCAAATATTTAAAGAATCTAGAAATACTGCTCCTTTCTCCCATTACCTGAACCAAATCATCAGGTAAAAGCTTGAAATTCCCTTTTGGTATAAAAACTTCTTCTCCCCTCATTATTGTACAGAACAATACCCTTGAAGGAAGGAGTTTGCTTAAATCTGCAAGCTTACTGTTAGCTATGGGGTCCGTTTCCAAAACCCTGAATTCAACCAGTTCAACCAAGTTATTTGCGAAAGTTTCAACATCCACTGCAGAAGGAAACTGGATCATCTGGGCTATTTCAGCAGCAGTTTCCATCTCAGGGTTAATTACCATATCTAATTCAAGCTCTTCTCTTAACATTTTAAATTCGTTGGAATAATCCGTATTTCTTACTCTTGCAACAGTGTGCTTTGCTCCTAATTTTTTCCCGATCACACAGCAAACCATATTTAATTCATCGCTGTCGGTTACAGCCAACAAAATATCGGTTTGGCTGACATCTGCTGCTTTTAATATATCCACGCTTGCACCATTACCTTTGATACACATGATATCAAGGGTTTCATATGCATGGGCTAAAACCTCCGCATTATTGTCTACCAAAGTAATATCGTGTTTTTCGGATGATAGTTGCTGGGCCAATGTGTAGCCGACTTTTCCGCCGCCTACAATAACAATTTTCATTTTTCTCCTCCATATGATACATTAAAAAGGATAACCAAGTTACCGGCTATCCATCCTGATAGTTATTTTCACATAAGACATCTGTATAATAGCTATATAAAAAACTAAGATGGCTTACACTGCAATTACCCTATTATATTGGTAACGCTCAGACAAAAATTAATATTATCTTAAATCTATTATATGTTTTATTGCATAAATGTCAAATGTTATTTATAATGTCTTATTAAATTGCCCATATGTCCAAAATTAGACATACGGTCAGAATATTGACACTTTTAATTCTATCAAGTATTATAAACCTTGATATTTAATAATTTTTTGTATCCTTTGACTCTTTTTCTCTTGGCATAAAATTTGCTTGAATATATTTTAAATTTAGATCGGGGACTTAAAGGAGGTTTACATGAGGATTAAAGAACACCCCATACTTAAATTCAACAAAGAAAAGAAAATAAAGTTTATTTTTAACGGGCAGGAATTGGAAGGATATGAAGGAGACACCATTGCTGCCGCCTTGCATGCACAAGGTGTGAAGGTTTTGGGCAAAAGCTTGTTTTTACACAGGCCCAGAGGTTTTTATTGCGCAATAGGCAATTGTTCCTCCTGCTTAATGACTGTTAATGGAGTTGCAAATGTGAAAACCTGTGTAACCGATTTGGAGGAAGGAATGGTTGTGGAAACACAGGAAGGCAAAGGAGTGATAGTATGAAGCAGGCGGAAATTGTGGTAATAGGAGGAGGCCCGGCAGGTCTTTGTGCTGCCATGAGCGCAGCAAAAAGCGGCGCAGGGGTATTGATCATAGATAGGAATAAGAGTTTAGGAGGCCAGCTTGTAAAACAAACACATATGTTTTTTGGCTCGGAAAAACAATATGCATCAACAAGGGGAATCGACATACCGGAAATCTTGTTAAAGGAGCTTGCTAAATACAAGGATAAAGTTGAAATAAAAACCAATTCGACTGCTGTAGGTTTTTATGAAGACGGAGTAATAACAGTATTGGAAAAAGAAGATAAATACTATAAGGTTGAGCCAAAAGCCGTGGTTGTTGCAACGGGAGCTTATGAAAAGTTCTTAAGTTTCCCCAACAATGATCTGCCGGGAATTTACGGAGCCGGGGCAGTTCAAACCTTGATGAATGTTCACGGTGTGAAACCCGGGAACAGGGTATTGATGGTTGGGGCAGGCAACATAGGATTGATTGTCAGCTATCAGCTCATGCAGGCTGGGGTAAAAGTAGCGGCAATCCTGGATGCGGCCCCAAAAATAGGAGGATATTTGGTACATGCCTCCAAAATCAGGAGGATGGGTGTCCCCATACTTACATCCCATACCGTTAAGGAGGCTATAGGAAAAGACTTCCTGGAAAAGGCTGTTGTATGCAAGGTTGATGAAAAATTTAACCCCATACCCGGAACGGAAATAACTTTTGATGTTGATGTCATGTGTATATCCGTAGGCCTTACTCCCTTGAATGAACTCTTGGCTATGAGGGGATGCCGGATGAAGTATGTGCCCCAGTTAAGCGGTCTTGTTCCCGTACGGGATGAGAATTATGAAACTACAGTTGAAAACATATTTGTTGCAGGAGATGCTTCCGGAGTAGAAGAAGCAAGCGCTGCCATGGTCGAAGGTTATTTGGCCGGCTTGTGCGCTGCTGCCAAAATAGGATATAAACCGGATGATTTTTATGAAAGACGGAAGGACTACATGAATCAGCTGAATAATTTGCGCTCAGGACCGGCAGCCAGGCATATACTGGCGGGCCTGGACCAGATAAGGAGGTAAAAAATGTTTGAAAAAACAGGTATTCCAAGCAAGGAAATGGTAATGGAAAAGTTTCCTTCTCAAGACAGAATAAATAAGGGTCCGGTTGCCATAGTCGAATGTTACAGAGAAATACCCTGCAACCCTTGCGAGACTGCATGCAGGTTTAATGCCATAAGGGTAGGAGAGGACATAAATAATATTCCCCAAATTAACTTTGATAAGTGCACAGGCTGCGCCATTTGTTTAAGCAAGTGCCCGGGGCTTGCAATCATGATAGCAGACGGGTCCAAATCAGAAGATACCGTTGAAATTAAAATACCATATGAGTTTTTGCCTCTTCCTGGGGAAGGCCAGGTTGTTAAAGGCCTGGACAGGGAAGGAAAACACATAACGGATGTTAAGGTTTTAAAAGTGACAAATCCCAAGTCTTTTGACAGGACCCCCGTGATTACCATTGAAGTTGACAGGAAGTTTTTATATGAAATAAGAAATATCAGGGTGGAGGTTTAAAATGGACGAAAACACTATAATCTGCAGGTGCTCGGATGTTACCTTGAAAGAAATAAGAGAGCTGATAAGTCAAGGTTATCAAACCTTTGATGAAATAAAAAGGATAACCCGGGCAGGGATGGGACCCTGCCAGGGCAAGACTTGCGGTTATTTGATTATGAGAGAAATTGCAAATGCAACCGGCAAAAACATGCAGGATATAAAATTCCAAACCAACAGGCCTCCCGTTGTGGGAGTGAAGCTGGGACTGATTGCCGAGGAGGGAAGAAATGAAGAATAAGGCGGAAGCTGTTATAATAGGAGGCGGTATATCCGGCTGTTCCATAGCCTACAACCTGGCAAAAAAAGGCCTTAAGGATATAGTCGTATTGGAGAAAAACTATATTTGCAGCGGGTCTACAGGCAGGTGCGGAGCCGGGGTAAGGATGCAGTGGGGAACAGAAATGAACTGCAAAATTGCAAAAAAGAGCATTGAATTCTATGAAAATGCCAACGAAATCCTCGAGTATGAAAGAGATGTGGAATTTAAACAAAAAGGTTATCTTTTGGTTGCAGCTACGGACCACGAGGTGGACCAGTTCAAGAAAAACATAGAAGTCCAGCATTCATGCGGTATCCCATCAAGAATGCTGACCCTAAAAGAGGCAAGGGAGATAGTGCCTTACTTAAACACGGATGTATTGAAGGGGGCAGCCTTTTGCCCCAGGGACGGTTTCCTGAATCCCTTCCATACGACGGACGCTTTTTACAGGGCTGCAAAAAGGTTAGGGGTGGAATTCAACACCTATACGGAAGCTACAGGTATTAAGATTGAAAAGGGAAGGGTTACCGGAGTGGAAACCAATAAGGGCTTCATTTCTACAAATATTGTAGTAAATGCCGCCAATGCCTACGGTAAAAGCATTTGCGACATGGTAGGCCTTGATGTGCCCATATACTCGGAAAGGCATCAGATTCTTGTTTCGGAACCGGTTGAACCTATGCAGGACCCCATGGTCATGGCTTTCGGCCTTAATTTTTACATCCAGCAATCGCCTGAAGGCACCTTCATAATGGGCAGGGGAGATGAAAATGAGCCCAGGGATTTAAGGGTCACCTCCTCCTGGCATTTTCTTGAGGAAATGGCAAAAACCATAGAAATGGTTTTGCCCCCCATAGCAAAGCTGAGGGTAATAAGGCAATGGGCAGGTCTCTATAATATGACCCCGGACAAACAACCAATCTATGATGAGGCAGAAGATGTGAAAGGTTTTTATTTTGCCCTGGGATTCAGCGGTCATGGTTTCATGTTCGGCCCCATTACAGGCATTGCCATGTCTGAAATGATATTGAAGGAAAATCCAACTATTGATGTGAGCATGCTTAATCTGAATCGCTTCAAAACCGGAAAGCTTCTTATGGAGCCCTCGGTGGTATAATTGCATATAAGGAGACCCCTGTTTTACAGTTTAGGGAGGGGTCCCCTTTTTTATTGCTTTTTAAGCCCAAGGGAAGTATAATCATTATTAGGAATTTGAATCTAATATCTGAGGTGGAAAATGAGAAAAGAGTATTTAAATAAGTTGGTGGATATTATACGAAAGAATGAAATTGACGCCATGCTGATTGCTCCTTCGGAAGAAATGGAATTTATTTTGGGACACAATACTCATCTTTGTGAAAGGTTTCAAGCCCTTATTATAAAAAATGACGGGACTTATTTTTATATCTGCAATCTTTTGACGGTTGACGAAATCCAGAGTGTTTTGGGCCCGGATATTAAGGTTTATGGTTGGTTTGACGGTGATGTGTTCACGGATACGGTCAATAAAGCATTTGAAGAGCAGGGACTTATCGGAAAGACCATAGCCGTAAATTCAACCGAAAGAGCTTTTATAATTCTTCAGATAATGGAAGCGGTGGATGTTAAGTTTATAAACGGCAAGCCTTATTTGGAAGTTATGAGGCTGATCAAGAACGAGGAGGAGCTTAACAATTTAAGAATGGCAGCCCGCATTACCGACGAATCTTATGAAGAACTGATTAAGTTCATTAAACCCGGCATCAAGGAAGCCGATATAGCGAAAAAGATGAATGAAATATTCAGGGAAAAGGGTGCCGATGAAGGTTTTACAATGGTGTGCTCGGGACCCAATTCATCATATCCCCACTATAACGATGATCAGAGGGTAATTCAGGAAAAAGATATTATTATACTTGACTGGGGCTGCAAATACAATAATATGTGTGCCGATATGTCAAGAACCATATTTGTGGGGGGCATAACTGATGAAGAGAGAAAGGTATATGAAATTGTCAGGGCCAGCCAGGAGGCCGGAGAAAAAGCTGCCGTAAAGGGGGCCTATATACCTGATGTGGATAAGGCTGCAAGAGAAATAATAGAAAAGGCAGGATACGGCAAATACTTTTTCACAAGGTTAGGACACGGCATAGGATATTCAGTCCATGAGGCTCCGGATATCAAGGCAAGCAACAAAAGACACTTAGAAAAAGGCATGGTGTTCAGCATCGAGCCCGGTATATACATGGCCGGGAAATTTGGAATCCGTATTGAAAATATTGTTGCTGTCACTGAAGACGGAAATGAAGTACTAAACAAGGCATCCAAAGATATAGTGATAATTTAGGTAATAGGGGGACCAGCCTGAGATAGTCTTTTTAGGCAGGTCCCCAAATCATATCTCATAAAATTATCTTGTATATTATTCATGTATTAACTATAATACTATTAAACAATACTTTAGACAGGCAGGAAGCGGGAAGATGACTGATTCGGATAAGCAACAAAAATTGAGGCATTTTTTTAAGGAATGGGTTTTGCCGGTTATAATAGCCTTAGCAATAGTTTTATTATTAAATAAATATGTATTCATTTTAGTAACGGTTCCTACCGGTTCAATGGAAAATACCATCCTACCCGGAGACAGGTTGTTTGTAAATGAACTGTTTGACATAGAAGATGTAAAAAGAGGAGATATATTGGTTTTCAAATCCGATGAGTTGGATGATAAGAGATTGGTCAAAAGGCTTATAGGGATGCCGGGGGAAACCGTTGAAATAGAAAGGGACGGCAGTGTTTATATAAACGGAGAAAAAATTGATGAACCCTATGCAATAAGTTCCCGGGGAGAAGAAAAGGTATTTGTTATACCGGAAGGGTCCTACTTTTTTTTGGGAGATAACAGGCCTATATCCTATGATGCAAGATACTGGCAAGATCCATACATAAGTGAAGATAAGGTCATAGGCAAGGTTGAATTCAGGTTTTTCCCCCTTAACAGGATAGGAAAAATAGAATAAAGTGACGAAAGAACATGTCATCCTGAGCCCAGGGGAAGGGCCCATGAGATTCTTCGATCTGAAGCTTTCAGAAAGACAATTTACAAAATATTCATAACAATGATACTGGTGTATCCATATCAGCGACAGGTAAATACAAAATATCAAGGAGGTAAAGATGGATAAGGTATTGGAAGGCTTGAAGCCGGAAAAGGTGTTTTATTATTTTGGTGAAATATCTAAAATACCTCGTTGTTCCGGAAAGGAAAAGCAAATTTCGGATTATCTGTACAATTTTGCAAAATCAAAAAACTTGGAAGCAATACAGGATGAGCATTTGAATGTAATCATCAAAAAGCCCGGCTCAAGGGGTTATGAAAATGCGCCTGTGGTTATGCTGCAGGGCCACATGGACATGGTTTGTGAAAAAAATGAAGGTGTAGACCATGATTTTGACAAGGACCCCATCAAGTTAAGAATTCAGGACGGATACCTTTATGCATGCGACACGACTCTTGGAGCCGATAACGGTATAGGGGTGGCTATGGCCATGGCCGTTCTTGATTCCCAGATAGAACATCCTCCTCTTGAGGTTTTGATAACAACTGATGAAGAGAAAGGTATGACCGGGGCAAACAAGCTCGATGGAAGCCTGTTTAAAAGCAAGTATCTGATAAACTTAGACAGCGAAGGAGAAGGTGTCTTTACCGCGGGCTGTGCGGGAGGAAGCGAAATTGACTTTAAAATTCCTCTTAAATACCAAAATACAGGTGGAAAGGCCTTTAAAATCAGTGTCAAAGGCCTGTCCGGAGGCCATTCAGGCGCGGATATTCATAAAGAAAAGGGTAATGCAAACAAGATCCTGGGAAGAATCCTCTACGACTTAATTGATGATGTGGACCTGGTCAGTCTTGTAGGCGGCTCAAAAACTAACGCTATACCAAGAGAAGCCCATGCGGTGGTGACGGTTAAGGATCCGGCCAGGGTATCGGAAAAACTTAATAAATGGAATGAAATACTGAAAAATGAATACAGGTCAACGGATCCGGACGTTTATGCGGTCTTAACGGATTTAAACAAGGAAGTATATCCTTTGGAAAAGTATATATTCAAAAAAGTAACTGCTTTGATAAACCTGACCCCTGTCGGTGTATTGTCAAAAAGTACGGAGATAGATCTGGTGCTAAGCTCCAACAATTTGGGGGTCATCACAACTGATGACAAATATATAAGATTTTTTAACCACCCCAGAAGCAATGTGGAAACCTTGCTCACCAAAGATTTCATCCCTGCCATGGAGCAGCTTGCTTCCATTCTGGAAATAGAATATGAAGTTGGAAGCTATTATCCCGGCTGGGAATACGCCAAGGAATCTAAAATCAGGGATATCTGCATTGAAACCTACAGGGATTTGTTTAAGAAAGAGCCTGTTGTCGGTGCAATACACGCAGGTCTTGAATGCGGCTTACTTATGGATAAAATTCCCGGCCTTGATGCCATATCCTTTGGACCGGATGCCTATGACGGTCATTCGCCCAGTGAACATGTAAGCATAAAATCCGTTGAAAACATATATACATTACTGTGTGAAATTTTAAGAAGAATAAAATAGACAATCGATTAAATATAGGCCATATCTTAAGGTGAAGCCCGAAGAATCTCATGATTTCAATAATAATGAGATTCTTCGGACAAGATAAGGGCTTTGACGGCAGCTATAAACAGTTATTTTATAAATGATTGCACAAGAATTTATTTGTTTCCATACTGATAACATATTTGGTTAAATGAATGTAATCCAAAAGCTTATTTAATTAAAGCATATGTATGATTATCCGAAATAAAATATGGTTTTATGGAAATTGCAAGCGTTATCACCATTATTATTGTAAGGTCCTTGAAATAAAATTGCATATAGGGTATAAAAATAAAATGTTGATATTATAAAAATAACGTGCTATAATAATTTGTGTTTTAAATAAATCAAGAAGACTGAAGAATGTTACAAGGCTGATTTGTACATTCTTATTATATTCTTGAATATAGTGTAATATTGGAGGTTGTGATGGATTCTAAATTAGCTTTATACATTGTTAAGAGGCTGACCTTGGCAGTGATTACCATATTTTTAATAATCACCATCACCTTTTTTGTAATGCATGAAGTGCCCGGAGGCCCTTTCCTGAGTGAGAAAGCACCAAGCGCTGCCGTTACGGCGGCATTGGAAGCAAAATACGGATTGGACAAACCTAAGTCCGAGCAATTCGTAACTTATCTGAAGGGTATCATGAAAGGTGACTTCGGTCCTTCAATCAAGCAGAGAGGTAGAGATGTTACCACGGTTATTATGAAGGGCTTTAAGGTAAGCTTTAAATTAGGAGGAACGGCAGCAGTCATTGCCTTGGCCATAGGTATTGTGTTAGGTTCGACAGCGGCTATTTTTCATAACAGGACCATAGATAAGATAATCATGGTCGTTACGACCGGCCTGGTTGCCATGCCGTCCTTTATTGTAGCTACTTTGCTTTTACTGGTCTTTTGTGTGTGGATGGGAATTTTCCCTGCCAACGGTAATGAGCCCGGCGGACTCATACTTCCCATTATTTCTCTGAGCCTTTACCCTATGTCATATACTACAAGGCTTACCAGGTCCAGTATGCTTGATGTATTAAGTCAGGACTATATAAGAACAGCAAGGGCTAAAGGAGTGATGCCTGTAAAGGTAATATTCAAACACGCTCTTCGAAATGCCTTAACACCTGTAATAACATATGCCGGTCCAATGTTTGCATATATTATTACCGGAAGCTTGGTGGTTGAAAAAATATTTGCGGTGCCCGGTCTGGGAAAAGAATTTGTATCAAGTATTATAAATCGTGACTACACAATGATTATGGGGACCACCATATTTTTAGGAGTACTCATTGTAATAATGATGCTGGTTACGGATATCTTGTACAAGGTATTTGATCCAAGGGTAGACTTAGGATAGAAAGAGAGGATATGACATATGAATAAGACAGATGAAATGCCCAAAAAGAATCCTCTTAGTTTTCAACTGAATTTAAAGGATTTTGAAAAAGCAACAGATGAAGAAAAGGCTCAGCAGGTAAGAATGAGTGAAAGCATCACTTTCTTTAAGGATGGCATGAGGCGATTAAGAAAGAATAAGATTGCAATGACCTGCCTGGCCATATTGATTCTGATAACTTTGATAGTTACTTTCGTGCCCATGATATATCCCTATACCTACGAGCAGCAGCTGGGAGTGACACAAGGCAAGAGAATCGACAAAACATATAACAATTTAAAACCCTTTGAATATGGAGAAACGGAACTAGAGCGTATAGCAAACGGCGAAAAAATATTTCCCCATATATTCGGAACCGATTCTGCAGGAAGAGATTATGCCATAAGAGTTATATACGGAGCAAGAATTTCCTTGCTGGTTGGATTTTTTGCAGCAATCATAGTTTTGATAATAGGTGTGGTATACGGGTCCATTGCAGGTTATTTTGGAGGTAAAACAGACCTCTTCCTGATGAGAATCGTGGATATCATTTATGCTTTACCGGATATGCTGATCATCATTTTATTGTCAGTTGTATTAAAACAAGTATTGGGACCTAAGATAGACGGAACGTCATTTGCTAAAATAGGGACCGATATGATAAGTATATTTATCGTATTTGCCCTGCTGTATTGGGTCGGCATGGCAAGGCTTGTGCGTGGCCAGATATTGTCAATTAAGCAGAATGAATATATTTTAGCGGCGAAATCAGTTGGCTCCAGCCCTTGGAGAATTATAAAGAAGCATTTGCTTCCAAACAGCATGAGTGTAATAATTATTTCCACTGCACTGCAGATTCCGTCAGCTATATTTACAGAGAGCTATTTGAGCTTTTTAGGTTTGGGTGTTTCAATACCCATGCCCAGCTTAGGCTCATTGGCTTCAGATGCTTTGACCGGGATTTACTCATATCCCTACAGGCTGATAATACCCGCAATTGCCATCTGGTTGATAGTATTGTCCTTTAACCTGTTGGGTGACGGGCTTAGAGATGCATTTGACCCAAAATTAAAGAAGTAGGAGGAATGAAATGAGTTTATTACAAGTAAAGGATTTGTATACTTCATTCTTCACTCCTTCCGGCGAGGTGAAGGCAGTAAACGGAGTATCATTTAATTTGGAGGAAGGCAAGGTACTGGGTATTGTCGGTGAATCAGGCTCGGGAAAGAGCGTTACCGCATATTCAATACTTCAAATATTGACAAATCCTGGAAGAATAGTAAGCGGGAGCATAAAATTAAAGGGTCAGGAATTGGTTGGAGCAAGCAAAGAAACCATGCAGAAAATAAGGGGAAACCAAATCTCTATTATTTTTCAGGACCCCATGACCAGCCTGAATCCTGTATTTACTATAGGAAATCAGTTGATGGAAGCAATTTTATTGCATACAAACAGAAATAAAGAAGAAGCTAAGGCCAGGGCTATTGAAATGCTTAGACTGGTCGGCATAAATGAACCGGAAAAAAGGATAAACCAATATCCTCATGAGTTTTCCGGCGGTATGAGACAAAGAGTTATGATAGCCATGGCTCTTGCCTGCGAACCTGATATTTTAATAGCCGATGAGCCTACAACCGCTTTGGATGTTACGATTCAGGCCCAGATACTTGACTTGATGAAGGAACTGCAAAAGCAATTAGGTATGGCAATCATCCTTATCACCCATGACTTGGGTGTTGTGGCAGAAATGTGTGATGATATTATTGTCATGTATGCAGGACAAATATGTGAAAGAGGAACGGCGGACGATATATTCTATAATCCGAAGCATGAATATACTAAGGGATTATTAAAATCCATACCTACGGTACAGGATGTTAAGCAGCGTCTTAAGCCAATCGGTGGCAATCCGGTAGACTTGTTGAACATGCCGGATGGTTGCCCCTTTGCACCAAGGTGTGACAATGCAATGAAAATTTGTCTTTCAGTAAATCCGGTGGAGATTACGATAGAAGGCAAACACACTTCCAGGTGCTGGATGAATGTAAGAGAAGGAATTGAAAAGGGAACTCTTACAATAAAACAAGCAGAGGAGATGTACCATGGAAAATAAAAACAATCTTCTTGAAGTAAGGAATTTAAAACAATACTTCGATATTCCGGTTGGCTTGTTGAAGAGCAAACCTTTAAAAGCAGTGGATGATATATCCTTTAGTATAAGAAAAGGCGAAACCTTAGGCTTGGTTGGTGAATCCGGCTGCGGTAAAACAACAGCCGGAAGGTCTATACTGCATCTTTATAAACCAACAAGCGGAGAAATAATCTTTAAGGGCAAAAAGATTGATAGCAATGAATCGATAAAGTTTTTGAGGCAAAACGCCCAGATGGTATTTCAGGATCCATATTCTTCACTAAACCCCAGGATGACAGTGGGAGATATAGTTGGAGAACCCCTGGATGTTATGAAAATATATAAGACCAAAAAAGAAAGAGATGAAAGGGTCAACGAATTAATGGAAATTGTAGGGTTGTCAAGCGAGCATGCTACCCGATATGCCCATGAATTTTCCGGAGGCCAGCGACAAAGAATAGGTATTGCAAGAGCCTTGGCTGTTGAACCCGAATTCATTGTTTGCGACGAGCCCGTATCTGCCCTGGATGTTTCAATTCAAGCCCAGATAATCAATAAATTTGAAGACTTACAGGAACAATTGGGACTGACTTATCTCTTTATTGCTCATGATCTGTTGGTTGTAAAACATATATCCGACAGGGTTGCTGTTATGTATTTAGGGAGGATGATGGAATTAGCTCCTTCAGACGAATTGTATAATCATCCCCTTCATCCTTATACAATTTCATTGATGTCGGCTGTGCCTATTCCTGATCCTAACTATGCAAGAAACCACCGGAGGATTTTGCTTCAGGGCGATGTGCCGAGTCCTCTCAATATGCCTTCCGGCTGCCCGTTCAGAACAAGATGTGAAAGGGCAACAAAGGAATGTGCAGAGGTTAGGCCGGAGCTAAGAGAAGTGGCTCCCAACCACTTGGTTGCATGTATTCATGTATAAATGTATAATAGGTATGGGGACATGTAAATGTCCCCGGTTTACCCCTTTACGAATTAATGATAGTATTGTATACTTAGTTATTAATCGTAAATACATATATATCTCTGGTTTAATGATTTGATATTAATTATCAAATTAATTAATATATATATTTTGAAGGAGGAAAGTTATGAAAAAATTTTTATCATTGATTTTAGTATTAGCCATGGTGTTTTCATTAGCAGCATGTGGAAATAACCAACAACCCGCACAACCGGGAACACCTGGCGGAGAAACTCCGGGAACACCGGAAGGACCCGGTATTGCAGACAGCTTAACATTGAATGTC
>DCDC01000190.1 GCA_002316225.1 Firmicutes bacterium UBA1065
GCCAGCAATTGGGCTTGATTGTAGCCCCTGGTGCGCATCTTGGACCTGTGGAGGGGTACAGAAGTTATATAGTCAAAGTTGGTGTAGTCATTTTCTTTCATGAACCTTAACAGGCAGCTTCCGAAGAGTTTATAAAAATAGGGCTTATTATAGTATTTAAAGCTGTAGATACCGTCTTTTACCAAACCTTCATATGAAAAGGGAGACCTGACTGTTTCAAAACTTTTTTCATGTTCGATACAGTCCGGGCAGAGACAAGGAGAGGCTGCATAGTCAATCGGTTTGGAACATTTGCTGCATAAGGGAGGCTGGAGCCTTTTAAGCTTTTTTTCGCAATCCCGGCAAATATATTTATCATTTATAGATTCATCATAAGTATTGCAAATATAGCAGGTATTTTTTTCGGGATATAAAAGTTCCAAAAATGATTCAATATATTCTTTCATTTCACAATCCTTCCACAGCAGCCCTCAGCCTGTGGTCAAGTGCCGAGAAACGCTTATCGATTCTGTTGTTTTCAATCATTTCTTCCAGGTATTTTTCCTGACCAACCAATACCACCAATTTTTTTGCTCTTGTTATGGCAGTATAGAGTAAATTCCTCGTAAGAAGCATGGGTGGTCCCCATACCACCGGCATGATTATGACCGGAAACTCGCTTCCCTGGCTTTTGTGGACCGTTGTGGCATAGGCAAGGATTAATTCATCAAGTTGGCTGAAAGAATATACCACTTCTTTATCATCATCGAACAAGACATGCATCTCTTGCTCAATTTCATCAATAAATATTATATTTCCAATATCCCCGTTATATATGCCTTCTCCCCTGACCAGGCTGTTATCCGCAAGCTTCCATTCCGCCTGATAATTGTTTTTTACCTGCATCACCTTATCTCCTGTACGGAAAGTGTACTTGCCGAAGGTTTTTTCTTTTTTAAACTTGGAAGGAGGATTAACAGCTGCCTGTATTTTCTTATTCAGCTCCATGACACCGGTATCTCCCTTCTTCATGGGGGAAAGCACCTGTATGTCCTTTATGGGAACAAACCCGTACTTGGAAGGCAAGCGATTTGTATAGAGGTCAACTATAAAGTCAGCAATTTTATTCATATTGTTTTCTCTTATAAAATAAAAGTCGGAATCCTTTTTGTTCAACAGCGGCATCATTCCCTTGTTTACGGCATGAGCGTTTTGGATGATCATGCTTCCCTGGGATTGCCTGAAGATCATGTCAAGTTTTATCGTTTTTATGGTGTTGGAGTTGATTATATCAGCCAAAACATTGCCGGCTCCCACGGAAGGCAACTGGTCCACATCTCCCACCATAATAAGCTTTGTCCCCCTTTTCAAGGCTTTGAGCAAATTATTCATCAGGAGTATGTCCACCATGGACATTTCATCAACGATTAGGGCATGGCAGTCTAAGGGAGAATTTTCATTCTTATTGAATATTAAATTGCTGTCATCTTCTCCGTATGCATATTCCAGGAGCCTGTGGATGGTTTTTGCTTCTTTTCCCGTAGATTCGGTTATGCGCTTGGCTGCTCTTCCCGTTGGAGCGCACAGGAGTACCTTTTTGTTCATTCTTTCAAAGATTTTTATTATTGATAAGATTATGGTGGTTTTTCCGGTTCCGGGTCCTCCCGTTATTACCGTAACACCATTCATTACGGCCTGTACCACGGCTTCCTTCTGCATGTCAGTCAAGGCAATTGTCTTGTCTTCATCGGATTCCAAATACTTCAATACTTCTTCTTCTGAAATGTCCGGGGCAAGGCTTGCCAGGTTTATCAAGTTTTTACATACATTCACTTCGGCATTATGATAGGGCAGGTAATAGACCACCGGTTCGGAGTCAAGGGTTTCGATATGGATTTTATCTGTAAAAGCCATGTTTCTTATTTCATCTTCTATGTTTTCAGTTGAAGTTTCAAGAAGGTCTGCGGCTGTTTTTACCAATGACTTGTATGGAGCATAGGTGTGGCCTCTGAGAGCATATTCCATTAATACATATTTAACTCCCGACGCTATCCTGTAGGGGGAATCTTTCTCCACCCCCAGGGAAGCTGCTATTTTATCGGCTAATTTAAAACCTATTCCGTATATTTCTTCAGCTAACCTGTAGGGATTTTCCCTTATTACGTTTATGGTATTTTTGCCGTATTCCTTGTAAATCCTGATGCTGAAATTGGTACTGATGTTGTGGCTTTGCAAAAACATCATGATTTCTTTAACATCAGCCTGTTCCTGAAAGCTTTTTGCTATCATCTGGGCTTTTTTTTCGCCGATTCCTTCTATTTCAGTCAGTCTTTCCGGGGTTTTTTGAATAATGTTAAAGGTTTCTTCCTTAAAGGCTTCAACTATTTTTCTGGCTGTATGCTTGCCGACACCCTTTATTAAGCCTGAGGATAGGTAGTTTTCTATCTGTTCCAGACCCGTAGGAAGGATGGTATTATACATGTCAACCTGAAACTGGTCACCGTATTTGGGATGATAAACTCTTTTTCCGAACACCTCAATGATTTCGCCTGAAATATCCCTGGCGAAAATGCCTGTCAGGGTTATTACTTCATCTTCCGTTTCCAGCAAAGCCACTGTGTATCCGTTTTCATCGTTCCTGAAAATAGTTTCAATTATTGAGCCTTTAAGCCTTTCCATCAGATTCTCCCCATCAGATGTGAGATAAAATAATATAAACAAAATGTTATGATAAAATTATACCATAAAAATATTTCTTAGGTAGAAGAAGTTGTCATATATGCTTGCTAAAACAATAAAATATTAAGCGAACCATTTGCCGGACACTGTAGGGGGTGTCCAAAAGGTTAGTGTATTCTTTAATAAACCATAAATTCTTATTATAAAATAGCATTTTTCTCTTTAAAAGAACAATAAACTGTGATAAACTGAATTTCAGCATTATGAGAGAATTTATGCGGGATATTAGGAAAATCCCCGAGTTTATTATATATTTGCAGGAAAGGGAGAACATGTCAAAGGAAAATTTTATTAAAGGTGCTGCAATACTTAGTATTGCAGGTCTCTTTGTAAAAATATTGGGGGCTGTATACAGGATACCCCTGACAAATCTGATAGGTACGGAGGGTATTGGCCATTACCAGCCGGCTTACAATATATACAATCTTTTGTTGGTTGTGTCCTTATCCGGATTCCCCACGGCAATTGCCAAGATGGTTTCTGAAAGAAGGGCCCTCAACAATTACCAGGGGGCATACCAGGTTTATAAGATAGCAAGATGGGGTTTGTTTTTAATAGGACTTATTTCATCTATTTTTGTTCTTTTATTTGCACGTAATTTGGTTACCTTTCTAGGTTTCCCCGGTTCATATTATTCCATGCTGTCTTTGGTTCCTGCCTTGTTTGCGGTACCCCTATTATCCGTCTACAGGGGATTTTTCCAAGGAATGCAAAATATGACTCCAATAGCTATGTCCCAGCTCATTGAGCAAATTTTCAGGGTTGCCGTAGGTTTGTACCTGGCATATGCCTTTGTAGATACAGGCCTGGAAGAGGCAGCTGCAGGAGCTACTTTCGGTGCATCTGCAGGTGGAATTGCAGCTCTTTTACTTATTTATGTCATGTTTTTCTTTAGCAAGAAAAAAGTAAGGGAAGAAATCCTTTTATCCCGTAATAACAGGACAGAACCCGTACAGGATGTGATAAGGAGCCTTCTCTATATAGCCGTTCCCATAACCATAGGGGCTTCAATAGCACCCCTTATGGGAAATCTGGATTCATTGATTGTTTCAAACCGGCTTGCGGCAATCGGCTATACTGTTGAAGAATATACAGACATGTTCGGTGAATTAAGCGGAACAGCCCAGACCCTTATAAATTTCCCCCAGGTTTTTTCAACGGCAGTAGCCATGAGCCTTGTTCCTTCAATAACCGAAGCATTTACCAAGAAACAGGTTAAGCGGTTAAATCAAACCGCCAATGCCGGGGTAAAAATGTCCTTGATTATAGGGCTTCCTTGCGGCATCGGTTTATTCATGCTGGCAGAGCCCATTATTGCCCTCCTTTATCCGTCCATAGGCCAGGCAAAGCATGCAAGTTCCGGGGCTCTTTTGGAAATAATGTCAATAGGGGTAATATTCCTGACCCTGGTGCAGGCATTTACAGCCATACTACAATCGGTAAACAAGCAGTTTCATCCGGTTAAAAACTTGGCCTTAGGCATGGTTATCAAGGTATTTTTATCCTACGTCCTCATAGGTATACCGGATATCAATATCAAGGGTGCGGCAATAAGCACTACTGTTGCCTATTTATTTGTAGCTATTTTTAACTTGTATGATATTAATAAAACCAAAATTAAAATCTCTTTAATCAAGGTTTCTTCAAGGGCACTTTTATCCACTGCAATAATGGCTCTTACTGTATGGATATCCTTCAGATTCCTGTTATCGGCCGGAATAAGTCAAAGACTGGCAACACTTGGCTCCATAGCAGGAGCGGTGATTGTTTATGCTGTATGCCTCTTTGTAACGGGAACAATTACTCAGGAAGACCTTGAACTTATACCTAAGGGAGAAAAACTAAGCAGATTTGTGAGGAAATAATATGAACACCATTCAGATAATCGGATTGGGCGCCGGCGGTGAAGAGGATTTGACAATAAGGGCCCACAAGGCCCTTTTGGAAAAAATACCGACTTTTGTAAGGACGGACCGCCACCCCCTTGTTAAGGAATTAAGAAAAAGCATTAATATTGTTAGTTTTGATGATTATTTTGAGAAATATGAAACCTTTGACCAAGTGTATGAAAACATCCTACATACCCTTCTTGAGGAGGCAAGGCAACACGGTAAAATTAATTACTGTACTGCAGGAAGCCCTTATTTTGGTGATGTTGTAACAAAAAAGCTGGTAAATGAATACAAAGGCCAAATTAATACAATAATAATCGATGGAATGAGTTTTCTTGACAAATGCATAAAGCTGTCCGGTTATGCCGATTATAAAAATATTAAGATTTTGGATTGTCTGGAAGCAGATGAGTTTTCATTTGACCTTAATTCCCTTAATATAATCACCCAGGTTTATGACAGGGATCTTGCATCCAACCTCAAGCTTTCTCTTATGGAAACATATCCGGAAGACACATATGCATTGATTATTGATGTTTTGGAAAAAAATGTAAAGAAAATACCGGTTTTTTTGCTTGACCAAGAAAAAAATTACGGATTTTCAACATATTTTTGCATTCTCCCTATTGAAATTTCAAACAATAGAGTGTATAATGTATCTAATCTTTTGAGATTGACAAAAAAGCTCAGGGGGCCGGACGGGTGTCCCTGGGACAAAAAGCAAACTCATGATTCAATAAGGCAGCATCTAATTGAAGAAGCCTATGAGGTTGTGGATGCAATCGACAACAATGATGTGGACAATTTGCTTGAGGAACTTGGAGATTTATTGTTTCAGGTTGTATTCCATGCCCAGCTTGCTGCTGAAGAAGGGTACTTCAATTTTACCGATGTGGTGACCAAAGTTTGTAAAAAGATGTATTTCAGGCATCCTCACGTATTTGGAGACGTAAAAGCTGACAACATCGAGGAAGCATTGATAACTTGGGAAAACTCCAAGCTGAAGGAGAAGAAGTTAACCACTTATACCGATAATTTGAAGAATGTTCCCAAGGCCTTATCGCCCTTGAGCAGGAGCTATAAGGTTCAAAAGAGGGCTGCGGAAGTCGGATTTGACTGGTCCAATGCCCAGGGAGCGCTGTTGAAAGTAAAGGAAGAACTCTTGGAATTCATTGAAGCATATGAAGACCATAACATTGAAAACATGGAAGAAGAGTTCGGAGACTTGTTGTTTGCACTTGTTAATTTTGCAAGGTTTGAGAAGATTAATCCCGATATTGCCCTGAATAGAACCATCAATAAGTTTATTGACCGCTTTGAGTACATAGAGAAAAATTCAGGCAAGGATTTAAAAGAAATGACTCTGAAAGAAATGGATGAGTTGTGGGAAAAATCAAAGTTCCAATAGGAATTTAGATAAAATTAAATAAAACACATTTTTATTAAGGAGGGTTTTTATGAACAAGGCGGAATTAATTGCAAGTGTTGCTGAAAAGACCGGGTTTACTAAGAAAGATGCTGAGAAGGCACTAAACGGATTCATGGAAACAATAAAAGAAGAACTGGTAGCTGGCGGAAAGGTTCAATTAGTCGGATTTGGAACATTTGAAGTAAGAGACAGAAAAGAAAGACAAGGAAGAAATCCGAGAAATCCCGGTGAAACAATAGATATTCCTGCATCAAAAGCACCGGTATTCAAAGCAGGAAAATCATTAAAAGAAGCAGTTAACAAATAGACACAAACAAGGGGATATCACAAAGGATATCCCCTCATACATGAATGAGTTTTGGTATTTATCCGCAGTGTTTTTTTATAAGTCAAGGGGAGGAACTATGTGGGAATTAGTTGAAGACGCTCTTATAGACTCTTTAAAAATGCTGCCATTTTTATTTGCAGCCTATTTAATAATTGAATATATTGAGCATAAGTCATCCGATAAGCTGGTCAACGGCCTTCGAAAATATGGAGTCATTGGAGGAGCAGTGCTTGGTAGTCTTCCCCAGTGCGGATTCTCTCTGGCTGCATCAAATCTGTATGCAGGAAGAATTATTACGACAGGAACCTTGATAGCGGTATTCATATCCACATCCGATGAAGCCATACCCATATTGTTATCAAGCAGGACTGACATAAATCTTATTTTATTCCTTTTAGCAGTGAAAATTGCCCTTGCTGTCGCAGCCGGGCTCATGGCCGATTATTTGTTCAAGGGTCTTTTTAACCACAGGAATAATGAAGAAATCTCAAGCTCCATCCATCGGCATGTTTGTACGGACTGCGGGTGCCATGGCCATGAAGGAATACTGAAACCTGCGCTGAAACACACAATCAATATATTTATATTCTTGTTATTTACGAATTTATTTCTAAACAGTCTTATAGAACTTGCAGGCCAGGATAATTTGTCTCAAATCTTGTTAAGAGACAGCATTTTTCAACCTGCCCTGGCCGGTGCGATAGGACTTATTCCAAATTGTGCCGCATCCATAATTCTCACCCGGATGTTTCTTGAGGGAAGCATAAGCTTTGGTTCTGCCATTGCAGGCCTTTCCACGGGAGCCGGTGTGGGTTTATTGGTTCTGTTCAGGATGAATCGCAATATTAAAGAAAATTTGATGATTACCCTTTACATATATGTTTTTTCGATATTGGCAGGGTCTTTGATACAAATGTTACTATAATTAAAATGTCATTGTTATGAAAAATAAGTGTCATCCGCTTCAGGATGACACTTTAAGATATAATCATAAGAATGACATTTTTTTTATTTCTTGGATGTTCCCAAATAGGCCTCGATGATTTTCTCGTTTTTCAGGAGGTCTGCACCTTTACCCTCCATGGTTATGTTGCCCGTTTCCAAAACATAACCGTAATCTGCAACCTTCAGGGCCTTGTTGGCATTTTGCTCGATTAACA